>NZ_AHZC01000441.1 GCF_000247475.1 Rhizobium sp. PDO1-076
CGGAAGAGCATTCCGCGGTTTTCTTTTGTGTCCGGTCTGGATCAGCCGGCGAGGACAGCCAGCAGCAACAATGCCACGATATTGGTGATCTTGATGGCCGGGTTTACGGCGGGACCTGCCGTATCCTTGTAGGGATCGCCGACGGTGTCACCAGTGACGGAGGCCTTGTGGGCATCGGAGCCCTTGAGGTGCTTCACGCCATCCTTGTCGATGAAACCATCCTCGAAGCTCTTCTTCGCATTGTCCCAGGCGCCGCCGCCCGAAGTCATCGAGATCGCCACGAACAGGCCATTGACGATGACGCCAAGCAGCGAGGCGCCGAGGGCGGCAAAGGCGGACGCCTTCGAGCCTGAGATCAGCAAGACGCCGAAATAGACGACCAGAGGCGCCAGTACCGGCAGCAGTGACGGGATGATCATCTCGCGGATGGCAGCGCGCGTCAGGATGTCGACGGCGCGGCCATAGTCCGGCTTCTCGGTGCCGGCCATGATGCCGGGCTTTTCGCGAAACTGCCGGCGGACTTCCTCGACAATCGAACCGGCAGCACGACCGACGGCTGTCATGGCGATGCCACCGAAGAGATAGGGGATCAGACCCCCGAAGATCAGGCCGGCGACGACATAGGGGTTCGACAGATCGAACGAAATTGCACCCATATCGGCAAAGTAGGGATACTGGGCGCTGTTGGCGGCAAAATACTTCAGGTCGTTGGAATAAGCGGCAAAGAGAACCAAGGCTCCGAGACCGGCAGAACCGATGGCATAACCCTTGGTCACGGCCTTGGTGGTATTGCCCACCGCATCCAGCGCATCGGTCGACTTGCGGACTTCCGGCGGCAGGCCGGCCATTTCGGCAATGCCGCCGGCATTGTCGGTGACAGGTCCGAAGGCGTCGAGCGCGACGATCATGCCGGCAAGGCCAAGCATGGTCGTGACGGCGATGGCCGTACCGAACAGGCCGGCGAGCTGGTAGGTGGCAATGATGCCGCCGACGATGACGATGGCCGGCAGAGCGGTCGATTCCAGCGATACGGCAAGGCCCTGGATGACGTTGGTGCCATGACCGGTGACCGATGCCTGGGCGATCGAATTGACCGGCCGCTTGTTGGTGCCGGTATAGTATTCGGTGATGACCACGATCAGCGCCGTAACGACAAGACCAAGGATGCCGCAGAAGAAGAGATTGAGGCCCGTGACGTCCATGCCGGCAACGGTGCCGATCGAGCCCCAGCCGATTGTCAGCGAGGTGGCAAGCGCCAAACCGCCGACCGACAGCAGGCCGGTGACGATCAGCCCCTTGTACAGCGCACCCATGATCGAACCATTGGTGCCGAGCTTGACGAAGAAGGTGCCGATGATCGAGGTGATGATGCAGGCGCCGCAAATGGCCAGCGGATAGATCATGGTGATATCAAGGGCTGCGGATCCGGCAAAGAAGATCGCGGCCAGAACCATGGTCGCCACGACGGAAACCGCGTAGGTTTCGAAAAGGTCGGCAGCCATGCCGGCGCAGTCACCGACATTGTCGCCGACATTATCGGCAATGGTTGCCGGATTGCGCGGGTCGTCTTCGGGAATGCCCGCTTCGACCTTGCCGACGAGGTCACCGCCGACATCGGCGCCCTTGGTGAAGATACCGCCGCCCAGACGGGCAAAGATGGAAATCAGCGATGCACCGAAGCCAAGCGCGACAAGCGAGTCGATGACCTCGCGCGAGCCGCTCTGGTGGCCCAGCATCGCCGTCAGAATGTAGAAATAGATCGAGACACCGAGCAGTGCGAGACCGGCGACAAGCATGCCGGTGATGGCACCGGACTTGAAGGCGATGTCGAGGCCGGCGGCCAGGCTGTGGGACGACGCCTGGGCCGTGCGCACATTGGCGCGAACAGAGACATGCATGCCGATGAAGCCGGCTGCGCCCGACAGGACGGCACCGATCAGGAAGCCGATGGCTGCCAGACCGGACAAAAGGAACCATGTGGCGACGAACACCACGGCACCGACGATCGCGATGGTCAGGTATTGACGAGCGAGATAGGCCTGCGCACCTTCGCGAATATAGCCTGCGATTTCCTGCATTCGGGCATTGCCCTGGTCAGCCGCCAACACTGAGCGCGTCGCCCAGACTGCGTAGACCACCGACAATAACCCGCATAAAATTACGCCTAAAAGAACCGTCATTCGCAATACCCTCCCGTATTGCCCGCGCCTCACTCTTCGCGGGCGGTGTCACGCAGACTCAAGACCCCTCCTGCGAGACCTCGTCGACGCGAGGCGAGATTGCGTTGCACTTTCCTTTGCGTCAAGTGCGCATATCCTGCGGAGATCAATGGCTCAGGCGGGTTTGCGGGAGGCGGCACGCATCTGGAGCAGGACCAGAACAAGGCAGAGAATTGTCACCGGCCAGATGACCAGGTTCATCACCGACCAGCCAAAGGCCGTAAAGACCTTGCCGGACGAGAAGGAGGATAGCGCCACGGTCGAAAACAGGATGATGTCGTGGAAACCCTGGACCTTGTCGGCTTCGGCCGGACGGTAGCTCGATGCGACGATGGCCGTCGCGCCGATGAAGCCGAAGTTCCAGCCGATGCCGAGCAGTACCAGGGCACCCCAGAAATTCCACAACTCGATGCCCCAATGGGCCACCACCGCACAGGACATCAGGATCAACAGGCCAGCCGCGACGATCTTTTCCGGACCGAAGCGGGAAATCAGCATGCCGGTGAAAAAGCTCGGCGCGAACATGGCAATCACATGCCACTGGATGCCGAGCGTGGCGAGATCGGATGAGAAGCCACAGCCAATGACCATGGCAAGCGGCGCGCCGGTCATCATGAAGGTCATCAGGGCATAGGAGCCGATGCCGCAGACCATGCCGGTCATGAAACGCTGTGTCATGACGATTTCGCGCAATGGACGGGTGGGTTCATGGGCTGCGGAGGTTTTCACGGAGAGGCTCGGCAGCTTCAAGAAGAAGAGCACACCAATTGCGGTCAGCAGCAGCGGCACAAGACCGAGGAAGGCGCCGGCAAAGGTTACCGGTGCTAGGCTGTCCTTCAGCCATATGGCGATCTGCGGACCGACGATGGCCGAGACGATGCCGGCGGCCAATATCCAGGAAATTGCCTTGCCCTTGTAGAAGTTCGGCGAGGCGTCCGCTGCTGCAAAACGGATCTTCTGGGTAAATCCGGCAGACAGTCCCATCAATGCCAGGGCGACAACAAAAAGCCAGAAGTTCGATTGGATCAGAGCGAAGGCCGCCAGCGCGCTGCCGGTTGCGCCCATCAGGGCACCGATCATGAAGCTTTCGCGCCGCCCGAGCAGACGCGATGCGGCCGCAACACCGATGGCACCCAACGCGATGCCGACATTGAAGCCGGTCAGAGGCGCGGTGGACAGAGACTTGTCGGCACCGAGCATCTGGAATCCGGCAAGGCCGCCGACCGAAAAGGCCAGCGGCGGTGCCGCGCCCAGGATGGCCTGGGCGACAGCCAGGAGGGAGACGTTTCGCTTGGCCGTCGCAAGTTGACCGTCCAGCCCCGCGTTCGACGTCCCGTCCATGCCCTGTCCTGCCTTATTTTTGCGCCGGTGCGCGGACCTGCTTTGCAATGCGATCGAGCACGGCATTGACCAGTTTCGGCTCGTCGTCCGAGAAGAAAGCCTGCGCGATCTCGACATATTCCGTTACAATTACCGCGATCGGTACGTCCTTGCGCTCGATCAATTCGAACGTGCCGGCGCGCAGGATCGCGCGCACCGTGCTGTCGATACGCGACAGCATCCAGTCATCCTGCAGGGCTGCGCGGATCATCGGATCGATCTTGGTCTGGTCACGCACCACGCCGGCAACAATGGAACGGAACCAGGATGCGTCGGCCTTGAGATAGGTGTCGCCATCCACTTCCTGGCCGAGGCGGTGTGTCTCGTATTCCGCGACGACTTCAAGCACACCCGTGCCGCCGATATCCATCTGGTAGAGTGCCTGCACGGCTGCAAGCCGGGCCGCGCCACGCTGGTTTGCCGTCTTGGCCGGCTGTTTGTCTTCGGTCGTCATCGATCAGCTACCCAGTTTGTTCTTCAGCGCAATCATGGTCAGCGCTGCCCGTGCGGCAAAGCCACCCTTGTCCTTTTCCGAACGCTTGACGCGCGCCCAGGCCTGCTCCTCGTTCTCGACCGTCATGATGCCGTTGCCGATCGAAAGAGATTCAGACACGGCGAGGTCCATCAGAGCACGCGAGGATTCATTCGAAACGATATCGAAGTGATAGGTCTCGCCGCGAATGACCATGCCGAGCGCGACAAAGCCGTCATAGACGGTGCCTTCGTCGTCCGACGCATCCAGCGCCATGGCGATTGCCGGCGGAATTTCGAGTGCACCCGGCACCGTGATGATGTCGTAGGTGGCGCCGGCTTCATCGAGCGCTGCGCGTGCACCATCCAGAAGTGCATCAGACATATCGTCGTAGAAACGTGCCTCGACGATCAGCAAATGCGGCGAAGCCTTCTTCTTTCCCATAACCTGATCCGATCTTGAATGTGATTGTGGCCCACGGCCAAACAGAAACGCGGTCAAACCATGCTGTTTCACGGAAGGCAAGTGTTTTTCGGCCAGCATGTCTCTCCGCCATCTTCGCCCTTATCGACGAGATCAGGGCCAATGGTGCAACCCCACGTTTCGGCACGCGCTAATGCGGGCAAAATCGTGTCGAAGATCGTGACAAATCTTTAATGGAATTCAGTGCCTTACCGGCTGGATTTCGCCGCAATCCGATCCCAGCTTCAGCCTTGCAAGCGAGCGACGGAATTCCCCGCCATCGCAGCTTTCCTTGAAAGGATGAGGACAATGAATCGCTTTGCATCCGCACTCAGCGCATCGGCCATCTCGGCGCTTGCCTTTGGTGGCGACAGCTACGCCGCCATGCCGGCCACCGGCACCACCGCCTCGCAACAAATCGAACAGACGATCACCGGACTGACCGCCAACCATTTCGACATCATTCGTCTCGATGAATTGGACAGGGGAGATCCCGTGCTGCAGAAGTTCGAGACTGTCGCGCCAGGCTCTCAGGAAGCCAGAATGATCCAGGCTTCGGTGATTGCCAACAAGTCGCTGTCTCGGCGACTCCAGTCGGAAAAGGTCGAACTGACCAATATCGTCGGCGCCGAACGCGCCAGCGACGGCACCGTCACCTTCTATCTGCGATAGCCGCCGCCCCCTCTTCCCCTGCCCGCTTTACAGCATCCCCGCGCTCCCGGCGCGGGGATGGTTTGTCATGAGCGGAACAAAAGCGGTCAAATGCGTGTTGTCAGACTACCGAGGCGGAAATCAATCCGACGGATGCAGAAACAGAAAACAGGAGGTCACCATGGGACGCAGTATTCTTCTCTGGCTTGTTGGGGTGCCGATCCCGATCATCATTCTGATCATGCTGTTCTGGCGCTAAGGCGTCAGAGCCAAGCCGACGCCGGAAGGCGCTCGAACACCAACAGCTGATCGGAGCCGTAAGTCTCCGATCGCTGCAAGGAAAATCCCGCCGGAGGTCGATCCCCGGTAATTGGCGAAGCTATTCCTTCTCCGAGGTTGATAGCACCGCGATAGAGGTGAATGTAGTCGACCAGCCCCTGGCTGAGGAAATTTGCGGCGACGCGCGCACCGCCCTCAACCATCAGCGAAGACACGCCCCTGTCTGCCAGCCGAAGCAACAGGTCTTCGATGCCATCCACCTCAACAATCTCCACACCCAGCGCCTCAAGCGCTTGACGATTGCCGACGGCTCCGACGCTCGCGGCCAGAAGTACCGGCACCTCGTGCGCCGTCTGCGCAAGTTTGGACGAAGGTGACAGTTCGAGATTGCGATCCAGCACGATCCGCAGGGGCGACGTATGCTCAAGTCCCGGCAGCCTGACCGTCAGTTCAGGATCATCCGGATTGGCGGTGCCGATACCCACCAGGATCGCATCGCTTTTCGAGCGCAGCAGATGAACCTCTGCCCGGGCTTCGGGGCCCGTGATCGCGACCTGACCGGCACCCGTCTTGCCCAACATACCATCGGCAGAAACCGCAAGCTTGAGAGTCACTTGCGGCCGTCCCTTTGTCTGGCGTGTGAGATAACCGGACATTGCCTCGCGGGCCTCGCGCTGGAGAGTGCCCGTGGTCACCTCAATACCGGCATCCGCCAATATCTGCAGACCCCGCCCGGATACCCGCGGATCAGGATCCGCCACGGCAACAACGACTCGCGATACTCCGGCGGCGATCAGCACGCCCGCGCAAGGCGGCGTCATGCCATGGTGGGAACAGGGCTCAAGGGTGACATAGGCAGTCGCCCCCCTCGCCTTTTCGCCTGCGTCGGCAATTGCCTGAGGCTCGGCATGCGGCCTGCCGCCCGGGGCGGTGACGCCGCGACCGACAACCTCGTCATTGCTGACGATCACACAGCCGACGGACGGGTTGGATGCCGTCTGGCCAAGATGGGTCAGCGAGAGGCTGATCGCCTCGCGCATGAATGCCTCATCCTTTGCCGTGACGGACAAGGTATCAGTCCACCCCGTTGTCGCGCGAGATCTTTGCGTTGATCTCGGCGATCACATTCTCGAAGTCTTCGGCATGAGAGAAATCGCGATAGACGGAGGCATAGCGGACAAAGCCGACGTCATCGAGGCTCTTCAGAGCTTCCAGCACCTGCAGGCCGATCGCCTCGGACGAGATTTCGGTCTCGCCCGAACTTTCCAGCCTGCGAACGATGCCGGATACGGCGCGTTCGATCCGGTCGCGGTCCACGGGACGCTTGCGCAGTGCGATCTCGAAAGACCGCACCAGCTTGTCGCGATCGAAGGGCGCCTTGCGGCCCGTCTTCTTGGCAACCATCAGTTCACGCAGTTGCACCCGCTCGAACGTGGTGAAACGGCCGCCGCAATCGGGACAAATGCGACGCCGACGGATGGACGTGTTGTCCTCCGCCGGGCGCGAGTCCTTGACCTGTGTTTCATCCGAGCCGCAGAAGGGGCAACGCATCAGCCTTAAGCCTTACATGTAGGGGTACATCGGGAAGCGGTCCGTCAGGGCCACGACCTTTTCGCGAACGTTTGCTTCGACGGCCGCATTACCCTCGTCGGAATTGGCGACCTTCAGACCATCGAGGACCTCGACGATCAGGTTGCCGATTTCCTTGAAGTCAGCTTCCTTGAAGCCGCGGGTCGTGCCGGCCGGCGTGCCGAGGCGGATACCCGAGGTGACAAAAGGCTTTTCCGGATCGAAGGGAATGCCATTCTTGTTGCAGGTGACAAAGGCGCGGCCGAGCGCGGTCTCGGCGCGCTTGCCGGTGGCGTTCTTCTTGCGCAGATCGACCAGCATCAGGTGGTTGTCGGTACCGCCGGAAACGATATCGAGACCGCCGGCCACCAGCGTCTCGGACAGCGCCTTGGCATTCTTGACGATCTGGGCGGCGTAGTCCTGGAATTCCGGCTGCAGCGCTTCACCGAAGGCAACGGCCTTGGCGGCGATGACATGCATCAGCGGGCCGCCCTGGAGGCCCGGGAAGACGGCCGAGTTGAACTTCTTCGCCAGATCCTCGTCATTGGTGAGGATCATGCCACCGCGCGGGCCGCGTAACGACTTGTGGGTCGTGGTGGTGGCGACATGGCAATGCGGGAATGGCGACGGATGCTGATTACCGGCAACGAGACCGGCAATATGGGCCATGTCGACCATCAGCCACGCGCCGACTTCGTCGGCGATCTCGCGGAAGCGCTTCCAGTCCCAGATGCGGGAATACGCCGTGCCGCCGGCAATGATCAGCTTCGGCTTGTGCTTGCGGGCCGATTCAGCAACCGCGTCCATGTCGAGGAGGTTATCGCCTTCGCGCACGCCGTAGGACACGACGTTGAACCACTTGCCGGACATGTTGACCGGCGAACCATGCGTCAGGTGACCACCCGAATTGAGGTCGAGACCCATGAAGGTGTCGCCCGGCTGCAGGAGCGCCAGGAATACGGCCTGGTTCATCTGGCTGCCAGAATTCGGCTGGACGTTGGCGAAGTTGACGCCGAACAGCTTCTTGGCGCGCTCGATGGCCAGTTCCTCGGCAATATCCACGAACTGGCAGCCACCGTAGTAGCGCTTGCCCGGATAACCTTCGGCATATTTGTTGGTCATGATCGAGCCCTGTGCTTCCAGCACCGCACGCGAGACAATATTCTCGGATGCAATCAGTTCGATCTCATGACGTTGGCGACCAAGTTCTTTCTCGATCGCACCAAAAATGTCCGGATCTGTTTCGGCCAGGGGGCGAGAGAAGAAGGCATCGGTATTCGACATGATCGCAGGCTCCTCAAAGAGTTTGATGCTGTGGGGTATTAACGTTCCGCAGGGCCGAGGGCAATACGATCAGCGACATTTGCGCATCAAATGACGCGACCTTCGAGATCAATGACTAAAGCTGGTCGCGTCGAATAAAAAAAGCCGCGTCCGGGAAGGACGCGACCATGATTTCCGTGCGCCGAATGCGGCTTATTGGGGCAGGAGATCTTCTTCGATCGATCCGGATGCCTGCTCGACGCCGATATTGGCCTGCAGGGCCAGCTGCGCATCGCCATCCTTCTGGTAGATATCGTCGCGGAACTGCACCACCTGGTCCTTGGCCGACCACGCCGTGATGTAGACGATATAGACAGGCACTTCCTGGGCGAGCTTGATCGGATTGTTCTGGCGGGTCGTGATGACCCGTTCGATCTCCTGGCGCGACCAGCCGGGCGTATCACGCAACAGCCAGGTGACCAGGTCGCGAACGTTCTGAACACGCATGCAGCCCGAGGATTCAAAGCGCATCAGCTTGTTGAACAGGCCCTGCTGGGGCGTATCGTGCATGTATTCGTTGTTCGGGTTGTGGAAGTTGATCTTCGTCGAGGACATGGCGTTGATCTTGCCAGGGTCCTGACGGAACATCAGGTTCGGTGCCTTCGGTGCAAACCAGTCGACGCTTTCCGGCGACACTTCCGTACCATTGCCATCGATCAGGCGGATGTTGTTGCGCGTCAGATAAGTCGGGTCCTTCTGCATCAGCGGCACGATGTCCTTTTCGACAATCGAACGCGGCGCAGTCCAGTAAGGATTGAGAATGACTTCATAGATCTTCGAGTTGATCGTGTGGGTCGGACGGTCGATGCGGCCGACGACTGCGGTGTTGCGCAGCGCCACGCTGTCATTTTCCACCGCCTCGACATAGGCAGCCGGAATATTGACCATCAGATAGCGCGGACCGAGATCACCCGACATGGACTGCAGGCGAATGAGGTTGGTGTTCAACTGGTTGAGGCGAACATCGGCACTGACGTTCAAAGCCTTGATCGTGAACTCGCCGAGGACACCGTCTTCCGGCAGGCCGTGACGGGCCTGGAACCGTTTGACGGCACCGTCGACATAGCTGTCGAAAGAGTTCGACATGCCGGCTTCCTGCGGCAGATCTCCCGAAATCATCAGGCGCTGGCGCAAGGCCTGAACCGACGGATCGGTGACGCCAAGACGCAGTTTGACCTGCGGATTGACGGCTGGCCAACCGCCATTCGATACGATCGCCTGGTATTGGGCGATCGCCTGCTGCATGTTGGTGGCGCTGTTGCCGCTGATCATCGGCGTGTTGGAGGCAACCGCCGTGACCGTACGCGAGGCCTGGGCATCGAACTGGTCATCCCAGTTGCCGCGACGTGGTGCATTGATCAGCTCATCAATAGCCGTCTGGGCCAAGGCCTGCCCCGCGATCGCCGCGACACTGACAGCTCCCGCGCCCCGCAGAAGCGATCGACGCGAAAGATCAACAATTCCAGACTTTTTGGACATATTTCCTACCGTTTCGTTCTGACCCACATGGAAACGCATAGCGCGCCATGGTTAACAAAGAAGACGCTTTTTTCGTCAGATCGAGACGATCCACAGCGTCAGGCGGGGGCTTCAAGCCAGCCCGATTTTTCCACTCTGGCGGTCCCATATCAATATGGCCAATTCGTGTCAGGTACGCCGACTGTCACAACACTGTGTTCATGGCCGAAGCCACGCGATCTATATACGGCAAAACGGATGCTTCGCGGGAAGCATCCGTGTTTGGCGGTGGATCGCTTGCGCTGGAGGTGCGCTGGCCGTGCGTTAGAGACGATAGGCGATCGAGTCGTTCCAGAAACGATCGAGGCGCTGCAGCAGCTTGTTCATTTCGGTGAATTCATCCGCACCGATGCCGCCGACCTTCTGGATCGAGCCCATGTGACGCTCATAAAGCTTGGCGACGGTCTCGGCGATTTCCTGGCCGCTCTCGGTCAGGCTGATGCGGACAGAGCGACGGTCGACACGCGAGCGCTGGTGATTGATGAAACCGAGGTCTACGAGCTTCTTGACGTTGTAGGAGACGTTCGAGCCGAGGTAATAACCGCGCGAGCGCAGTTCACCGGCGGTCAGTTCGGAATTGCCGATGTTGAACAGGAGAAGAGCCTGGACAGCGTTGATATCGCTGCGTCCCTTGCGGTCGAACTCATCCTTGATAACATCGAGAAGGCGGCGGTGGAGACGTTCCACCAGATGCAGGGACTCTAGGTAGAGCGAGCGGATTGCTTCTTCCTGCGGATCGAGAGTGGCCGGCTGTGGCTTGAGCTTGGTGTTCATGTCGGTCTGCCTCACTGTTTTGTTTGGCGGTGTTGGTTTTTTCTCCCGCCTTAGTGAGGACCATATCCAATGCGCATAAAATTCTATTTAAAACGCAGGCTTAACAGAGGCTTACCAAAGCCGCTGATGCAATCAGAGTAAATCAACCGTTACACTCTCCTGCTTGTGTCTGCTTTCGAGCCACAACGCCAGGCGGAACGCCAGGTAGACCAGCGCGACCACGCTGTGCAGAACAATGGCCAGGGGATTGTGGCCGAAGATCTGCGTCCACAGACCAAACATCAGGATCTGCCCGCCGGCTGCCAAGGCCCAGATCACCGGTCCCCAGGCCCCGCCCAGCCAGAGACCTAGGGCTGCCACCGGAAAGACAACGGCAAGCCCGGCTGCGGCCACACGCCATGGCAGGCTGAGCAGGTCAAAGCGGCCCAGTCCGGCATGGCTGTAGCCGACCAGCATCGACCAGTATTGCAGCCCGAACCAGAGGCAGGCGATGGCAACGACGCGCAGGAAGATCACGAAGATGGTCTCCGTAAGGCTGCGCTTGGGCGAATTCGGCGAATCAGATTCCATCGCGGCAGAATAGGCCTGTGAACCTTCAGCCGCCAACTGGATTGCCCTGCCCTCCCCAGACCTTTCCATCCGCTGTTCCTTCCTGGCACAGTCGCACCGCGAAAAGAGCCATCAAGCGAAGTGGGACAATTCGCCCGGCCCAAAGTGAAGCAGGGACAGTCTACAACGGTTTTGCTGCGCGCGCCGACATGATATCAGCGGCAGACGATAAGACGAGGATACCCCATGCAGGACAAGACACATCTGGTCGATGACGTGACCGGCCACCGGCGTATGCGGCGCAACCGCAAGGCGGACTGGACCCGCCGTCTGGTGCTGGAAAACCGGCTGACCGTCGACGATCTGATCTGGCCGATCTTCGTGGTGCCGGGAGCCGGCATCGTCGAGCCGATCGCGGCCATGCCGGGCGTCAACCGGATGAGCGTCGATAAGGCCGTCGAAGCCGCAAAGGAAGCCGCCGATCTCGGCATACCAGCGCTGGCGACGTTCCCGAATGTCGGCATGGAACTGCGCGATCAAACCGGCTCGCAGATCCTCCAGGCCAACAACCTGCTCAATCAGGTAACAGCCGCAATCAAGAAGGCAGTGCCCAACATCGGCGTGATTACCGATGTCGCGCTTGATCCGTTCACCAGTCACGGCCATGACGGCATCCTGCGTGATGGCGTGATCGTCAATGATGAAACCGTGGACCAACTCGTCAGGGCAGCCATTCTGCAGGCCGATGCCGGGTCCGACATCATCGCGCCATCGGACATGATGGACGGCCGTATCGGCGCGATCCGCCGTGGTCTGGACGCCGCCGGCCACCAGGATGTCGGCATCATGTCCTATGCGACGAAATTTGCTTCTTGTTACTATGGCCCCTACCGCGAGGCCATCTCGACCAGCGGCCTGCTGAAGGGCGACAAGAAGACCTATTATATAGATCCGGCCAACGGCACCGAGGCGCTGCGCGATGCGGCACTTGATGTCGAAGAAGGGGCCGACATGCTGATGGTCAAGCCCGGCCTGCCCTATCTCGATATCTGTTGGCGGATGAAAGAAGCCTTCGGCCTTCCGGTTTTTGCCTATCAGGTCTCTGGCGAATACAGCCAGATCAAGGCTGCGGCGGCCAATGGCTGGATCGATGGCGAACGGGCGATGCTGGAGACGCTGCTGTCCTTCAAGCGTGCCGGATGCGATGGCATCCTGACCTATTTCGCGGTGGACGTTGCTCGGCACCTTGCCAAGAAGGGCTGACCTGCCAACACAATATTGTATTTTCCGTGTTCCTCACCATATCTGACGGGTAACTTCAAAGGAGCCGACTATGAGCCTCGACAGTAACCCGATCTACGCCGCCCCAGATGACTGGCGCGCTTATAGCGGCGTGCTGTCTCGGCGCGTGTTCGCTTTTGTCATCGACTACATGCTGGTCGCACTGTTGTGGATACCGGCCGCGGTCGTTGTTTTCTTTCTCGGCATCCTGACGCTTGGCCTCGGCTGGCTTCTCTATCCGGTCCTGTTCTTCATCGTCGCCGGGCTCTATTTCGGCATGTCACTGGCCGGTGCAGCGCAGGCAACGCCCGGCATGCGCGCCATGGGCATTGCCATGGTCCGTCTCGACGGCCGCAAGCTCGACTTCGTGACCGCCATTGCCCATCTGGCTCTGTTCTGGATCCTCAACTCGATCCTGACCCCGCTCATTCTTCTGGCCGGCCTGTTTATCGAGCGGTCGCGGCTGGTCCATGACCTGCTGCTGGGCACGGCAACGGTGCGCACCGCCTGAAAGTAGCATTTCCGCCCTAGACCAAGAATACACTCCGGCAAACCACACCGGAGTGTTGACCTTTTTCAATCTTGCGCCATCCTAGTCGATAACGACAGGCAAGAGGATTCTCGTCAGCGGCAGATGAATACCCAAACCTCTCCATCCCCGCAGTTTTATCTCACGGCTCCGGCGCCGTGTCCCTATTTGGCGGGGGAAATGGAACGGAAGGTGTTTACGCATCTGGTCGGCCAGCGGGCGACGGAAATGAACGACCTTCTGACGCAAGGCGGGTTCCGCCGGTCGCAGAACATCGCATACCGTCCGGCCTGCGAAAGCTGCCGCGCCTGCGTCTCCGTCCGTATCCTCGTCAATGAATTTAAACCCAGCCGCGCTTTCCGCCGGGTCGAGGCAAGCAATCTTGATGTGATTGCGACGATCTTCCCGGCCCAGCCCTCGACCGAGCAATTCTCGCTGTTTCGAGGCTATCTTGACGACAGGCACCCGCAGGGCGGCATGTCGGACATGTCGGCCCTCGACTATGCGATCATGATCGAAGACAGCCATGTGCAGACGCGAGTGATCGAATATCGCCTGCGTAGTCCCGGTGATGGACTTTCCGCGCATCCGAAAGGCGAACTGATCGCAGTCGCCCTCACCGACCTGATGAGCGACGGGCTGTCGATGGTGTATTCCTTCTTCAACCCCACGATGGACAGACGCTCTCTGGGCACGATGATGGTGCTGGATCATATCTCCCGCGCCAGGACGCTCGGGCTGCCACATGTCTATCTCGGCTATTGGGTTCGGGGCTCACACAAGATGGGCTACAAGACCCGTTTCCAGCCGCAGGAGCATCTGCTCAATCAGGGCTGGACACGGTATAATCCAGAAACGGAAGAATAACCGTCAAGTCTATCGCAGGCTTGTGCCAAATTCATACAACAAGGCCCCGGATGCCATTTCGACATCCGGGGCCTTGTTGTTTCGTTTCAGGACAGCTTGCGAATGATGCCGTAAACGACATTCCTGTTCTGGCCGAAACGAACGCTGCCTTCGAATTTCTGATCGCCGACGCTGCCGTTGATGATGCGCCACATGTCTTCTTCGCTGCGCAGCAGCAAAGCCCAGTTCATGAAGCTCTCCATATAGCCATCGACGCCGATGTCGGTGGCGAAGTTGGCAAACAGGAAGACGCCGTTCGGCTTCAGCATGCTGAGGCAACGCTGCGTCAGCTTCATCGACACCTTGTCGTTGAGATAGTCGTAGAGACCGGCCGCATAGATGAAATCAAATGTGCCGAGCTGATGGCGACCGGCCAGAAGGCCGCGCACGGAGCCGTCGATCGCTTCGATGCAGGTACCGGAGAAATCACGCGTGATCGCACCGACGCTCATCGGATCCTGGTCCAGAGCAACCCAACGCTTCAGACGTCCCTCCTTCAGGGCACTGGAGCGATTGGCCTCGCGCAGATGGCCGGCGGCAATCGTCAGAACTTCCGCTCCCGGACCACGAGATGTAGCAATTTCATCGACATGCTGGGTCAGCAGGTCGCGACGCTCGCGCACCGCGACGGAGGATGACGCATCCTTGGTGTAGTCGTAGAGTGCCTTGCCAAGCGGTGTCGCGTTGGCGATCTCGTCGGCAACGCTCGGGTGGCCGTAGATAAAGTCGAGAAGCTGGGCATCGCCCGAATAACCGCGCGGCTTGGTAAAGGACCAGCGGGTAAAGGGATCCTGGAGAAAATAGCTTGCAACCGGGTGTTGCTGCGCAATCGGGATCAACTGCTGCCAGACGCTCGGCTCGTAACGCATGCGGGCCTCGTGAAGAGAACCGGCGATGCGATGAATGATCTGCTGCGGCTCGGCGCCGCGTTCGAACTGCTGCATCGCAATATTCAGCATCAAGCCAAGCTCGACCTTGGCGTTCTGCAATTCGTCCGCCTTCCAGCGGGTACCCGGCGCCACCATGTGCGCGGCAATGGATTCAGGAGTAATAAGGCTTTCGCCGTCCAATGAAATTTCGATCTGTCTCATACGCCGACCCACCAAACACAAGAGTTACCGTTAAGAATTTGGTTACCATAGTTGCAATTGATGAGAGCTGCTACTCACTTTGGTAACTTTTAAGTAGTTTGGTTAATGCTCCTGGCACTCGCATGCGGTGACCGAAAAGATCGCGTTGAACCTTTTTGGGATGCAACTCGAAGCCAGTTGGCCTCTTCTCGAAGTTGCGCTATGGACGAATGACTGGATGGACGGCCCGTGATACAGAAAAGCAGGTGCTTATTGTCTATTCCTACCGGGGTTCGTGCGACCAACATCGGCTCTGTATGTCACGGAGCGCTAATCGATGGATTGCTCTATGCAGACGACCTTGCTCAAAGCAATTGAGGCCAGTTGGCCTCAGCGGCCGCAGGACGCTCCGACGGCGGAGCTGTATAACCTGTACCGGCGCCATATCGAGCCAAAGCGTGCCAGAGCGGCGCGCCAAGGCCTGTGGGTCGCCGTCATTGTCTATCTGCTGTTTGCGGTTACTGACATCATCCTGATTCCCGACGTTGCACGCGATACAATCGTGGCGCGATTCATGGTCGGGGCATCGGTTCTGACCGTTCTGGAAACGCTGGTCTGGTTTCGCGCGGGCGCCCGGTGGCTGGATATCACCTGCGCGGCAGCGCTGGTCACAGGCTATCTCTTCTGGCTCCTGCCGGCGGTGGCGACAACGGCAACCGAAAGCATCCGCTACTACATGATCTTCGGCACCATCTTCATGATGGGCGCCAACCTGTTCTTCAATTTCTTCGTGCTTTTGTCGGCGGTAACGTCCGCCTTCGTCCTGGTGATATTCTTCACTAGCATCCTGATGCTCTTCCCGACCGACATGCCCTATCTTGTCGCTTTCGGCACGTTCTACATTTCCTGCTTCATCTTCACGTCGTATGTGAACTGGAAGCTGAATGACGAGCGCTACAATGTCTTCCTGAACGCGCTGGAAGCACAGCACCAGCATCACGAGTCCGAGCAGCGCGGCAAGTCGCTGGAGCGACTCTCGAACACGGACTATCTGACCGGTATCGATAACCGCCGGGCGATCGACAAGAGGCTTCGCGACCTGTGGAATGCCTGGCACAACGAAGGCACCGGATTTGCCGCAATCCTGGTCGATGTCGACTTCTTCAAGAAATACAATGATTTTTACGGTCACCAGGCAGGTGACCGTTGTTTGATTCTGGTTGCCAATGCGCTTCAGGAAGCACTGACGCCGTTCAACGCCTCGCTCGGCCGCTACGGCGGCGAGGAATTCATTGTTCTGGCGCAGATCGCCAAGCGGGACCAGGTCTCTTCGCTGGCGGAAATCATCCGCAGCACGGTCGAAAGACTGAACCTCGTGCATGACCAGCGTCGTGACGGACAGGCCGTCGTCACGGTCAGCGTTGGCGCATCCTATACCAGACCGAATTCAGGACCGAAGCTGGAGCGGATTATCGACGAGGCGGACCGGGCGCTCTATTCCGCCAAGGCGAACGGCCGCAACTGCATTCGCCTGTTCAACCCCGACGATCCGCTCAGCAGCGACGACAATGAAAATATTGCCTCCCTCTTGCGGATGGCGGTCAAGAAGGATCTTGTCAGGCTTGTCTATCAGCCGATCCAGAACCTGCAGACCGGCAAACTCGAGGCCGTCGAAGCGCTGATGCGCCTGCAGATGATCGACGGAACACCGATTTCACCGGGCCAATTCATCCCGATCGCAGAGCGCACCGGCTCCATCCTGGAACTTGGCCTCTGGGCGATCCGCAGGGTCTGCACCGAAATGCTGGCGCCGGGCCATGTTCCGCTTTCCAGCGTCAATGTCTCAGCCATCCAGCTCAAGTCGCGCGGCTTTGCACTCGCTGTCTCGACGATCCTCGAGGAGACTGGCGTCAAAGGCGAACGGCTTGCCTTCGAGATCACCGAAGGCATCGATATGGAAGGCCAGTCGGACGTCATTCGCTGTATCAAGGACCTGGAATCCATGGGCATCCGGATCTGGCTTGACGACTTCGGCACCGGCTTCGCCGGCCTTTCGTGGTTACGGCTGTTTCCCTTCGACACGGTCAAGATCGACCGTTCGTTCCTGCAGGATACAGATCAGCCGCACGGTCGCTCCATGCTGGAAGACATCATCCGCCTGGTGCGCCACCGCGGCCACAAGATCCTCATCGAAGGGCTTGAAACGCCTGAGCATGTGGCCTTGATGCACGAACTCGGTATCGAGCATGGGCAAGGTTTCTATCTCGGACGACCGGCGCCGGTGACGGACTTCAGGGACTTGGCAAAGTTGCCGGCAGCCGTCGGACGCTGAACAGCTCGGCTACTCCCCCAATGAGTGCCCGAAACAAAAAAGCCGATCGTGATACGATCGGCTTTTCTTCTAACTCCATTCCGGCTGTTCAGCCGGCGAACTTACCGCTGCGCGGGAAGCCCTTCGGCACCGTACGGCCGGCCGTGGCACGATCGGCCAGCCATTCGACCAACTCGTCCTTGGTCTTGGTAAAGGTGCGGCCGGCCGAATCTTCCCAGGTCAGGCCGTCGGCAATGGCAAAACACTTCACATCGGAAATGCCGCCATCCTTGTAGCGCTGCAGGCGCACACCCTTGCCGCGGGTCATTTCCGGGATCTGGGCGAGCGGGAATACCACCATCTTGCGGTTCTCGCCAACGACGGCGATGTGATCGCCCGTAACGGTGACAACCAGTTTGGTCTCGTCCGGCATGCCGACATTCATCACCTGCTTGCCCTTGCGGGTATTGGCGACCACTTCGCCTTCCGGAACGATGAAACCATTGCCGGCCGTCGAGGCGAGGATCAGCTTGCGGCTAGGATCGTGGACAAAGGCCGTCAGAACGTCCTGGTCGTTTTCCATGTCGACGATGATGCGCAACGGTTCGCCATGGCCGCGTCCGCCCGGCAGTTTATCGCCGCCGAGCGTGTAGACCTTGCCGCCGGTGGTCACCAGCAGGATCTTGTCGGTGGTCTGGGCTGGGAAGGCCACGCGCAGGCCGTCGCCTTCCTTGAAGGTCAGCGACGACGTGTCGGAGATATGGCCCTTGAGGGCGCGGATCCAGCCCTTCTCGGAGATGACAACCGTGATCGGTTCTTTCTCGATCATGGCCTGCTGGATGGCTTCGATGTCGGCTTGCGGCGCGTTGGCGAACAGCGTGCGGCGGCGACCGAGTTCGGTTGCCTTGGCATACTTCTTCTTGACCTCGCCGATCTCCCAGGCAACCGTCTGCCAAAGCTTTTCCGTAGAGGCGAGCAACGACTCGATCTCGGCCTTTTCCGCCGACAGTGCTTCATGCTCCTTGCGGATCTCGAATTCCTCGAGCTTGCGCAAGTTGCGCAGGCGCATGTTGAGGATGGCTTCGACCTGATTGTCGGTTAGATCCCACCTGGCGACCATGACCGGCTTCGGTTCGTCTTCCTCGCGGATGATGCGGATCACTTCATCGAGGTTCAGATAGGCAATCAACAGACCGCCGAGAATTTCCAGACGCCTGTCGATCGCCGCCAATCGGAAGCTCGAGCGACGAACCAGCACGTCCTTGCGGTGGTCGAGCCACTCGGTCAGCACCTCGTTGAGCGCCATGACCCTGGGCACCTTGCCCATGGACAGAACGTTCATGTTGAGCGGAATTCGGCTTTCAAGCTCGGTGAGCTTGAACAGCGATTCCATCAGGATGGTGGGGTCGACGGTGCGGCTCTTCGGCACCAGAACGACGCGTACGTCCTCGGCCGACTCGTCGCGAATGTCCTCGAGCAGCGGCAGGCGGCGGGCGATCAGCAATTCGGCGATCTTCTCGATCAGGCGCGACTTCTGCACCTGGAACGGGATCTGGGTGATGATGATCTGATAACCGCCGCGGCCGAGATCCTCGGTCTCCCACTTGGCACGGACACGGAAACCACCGCGACCGGTGCGGTAGGTCTCCAGCATGCTTTCGCGGCTTTCGACGATGATGCCGCCGGTGGGGAAATCGGGACCCTCGATACCGCCCTTCTGGGGATTGGCCGGATCGGCCAGCAGTTCCTCAACGGGCGCGCCGGGGTTCTTAATCAGGTACAGTGCTGCGTCGCAGAGTTCATGGGCGTTGTGCGGCGGGATGGAGGTCGCCATGCCGACCGCGATGCCGGACGAGCCATTGGCGAGCAGGTTGGGAAACGCACCCGGCATGACGACCGGTTCGTCGTCTTCTTCGTTGTAAGTCGGGCGAAAATCGACAGCGTCCTGATCGATGCCTTCCAGCAGCAGGGCTGCGACATCGGTCATGCGAGCTTCGGTGTAACGATAGGCGGCCGCGCTGTCGCCATCGATATTGCCGAAATTGCCCTGGCCATCGACAATCGGATAACGCTGGGAGAAATCCTGCGCGAGACGGACCAGCGCGTCATAGACCGACTGGTCGCCATGCGGATGGAATTTACCGATCACGTCACCGACAATACGGGCACATTTCTTGAAGGCTGAGTTCGGGCGAATGCCCATCTCGCTCATCGCATGAATGATGCGGCGATGGACCGGCTTCAGGCCGTCGCGCACGTCGGGCAGCGCCCGGTGCATGATGGTCGAGAGCGCATAGGCAAGGTAACGCTCTTCAAGCGCTGCCTTGAGGTCCACTGGCTGGATGTGATCGCCCCCGTCGCCGGGCGGAATTAGATTTTTCCCCATGCTCCCTGCCTAACCGAGATATGGCGCAACGGCAAGGAATCCGGGGATTCTGGCTGTGGATTAACGGTGTGTGATCCCGGTCACGAAACAACAGCCGCTTAACTCTGCCAGTGGAAAAGCGATGGAACTTTTTACAATCCCTCATATAAATGACACGGAATTCATGCCGAGTGTCGAAACACCGGCCATTCTTACAGAGGAACACTCGATGACGATCTATCGCTCCACCCGGATCCTGCTTGCCGGAGCCGCCCTGAGCGCCCTTTCCAGCCAGGCATGGGCTCTCGACGGCCAGGACCTGCTGAAGAAGCTCAACGCCGCATTTGCGACCGGTGGCACGGTCATCTCCGCCGACTCGGTGGAAGTAAGCGGCGAAGACGTCATCCTGAAGGGTGTGAAATTCACCGTCAACAGCGCGACCGACAGCCCTTTGAAGCTGGATGAACTGACGCTTGAGGGCGTTAGCGAGGAAGACGGCGGCGCCTATTATATCGACCGCGTCGAATTCCCGGAAATCGACATGACGGAAGAGAAGTCGACGTTTTCGGTTGCAGATCTCTATCTCGCCGGCGTCTTCATTCCGGGCGACGTCAATGCCACCGGCATCGACTCGATGATGTTCTACGAGGAAGCGCATAGCGGGCCGGTCAATGTCACCGTCGACGGCAAGCAGGTCTTCTCGATGGATGAGGCGACCGGCACCATGAGCCTGTCGGAAGACGAAAAGACGATTTCGTTCGAAGGTTCTGCCACCGCGATCAAGGCCGACCTGACCGTCGTCGAAGATCCGAAGAGCAAGGAAACTATCGATGCGCTCGGATTGCAGACGCTCGACGGCAATCTGAGCATGTCCGGCAGCTGGGAAATCGAAAGCGGAACGATCGATATCGAAGACTACTCGATCGATTTCGCCAATATCGGCAAGCTGAGCCTGTCCTTCGGCATGTCCGGCTACACACTTGACCTGGTCAAGCAGATGCAGGAACAGGCGCGCACCATGCAGACAGATCCGAAGAACGAGCAGGCGCAGCAGGCAGCCGGCCTTGCCATGCTCGGCCTGGTGCAGCAGCTGTCGCTGATCAACGCCAAGGTCCGCTTCGAAGATGCCGGCATCACCAAGCGCGGCCTCGACTATGCCGGCAAGACCCAGGGCACCGACGGGGCGCAGATGGGCCAGATGATCAAGGGCATGCTGCCGATCCTGCTGGCGCAGGCCAAGCTCGGCGCCCTGCAGAACGAAGTGTCCACTGCCGTCAACGCCTATATCGACGATCCGAAGGCGCTGACGATCTTGGCACAGCCGGCAAATCCGGTCGCCTTCCCGATGATCATCGGCGCCGCCATGGGTGCGCCGGAAAGCATTCCGGCGCTGATCGGCGTCAAGGTGACCGCGAACGACTGACGTCGTTCAACGCCAAGGTCCAATATGAAAGCCCGGATGTCCGCATCCGGGCTTTTTCTTTGAAGTGCCCGTAGAGAAAAAGGCCTCGGAGTATTCCGAGGCCTTTGCAATTCCATCGCTCTATCGCAGCGATCAGTCCTTCTTCGGCTGCGGCACGACGCGCAGTGCCAATTCGCGCAGCTGGGTCGGCGTTGCCGGAGACGGCGCACCCATCAGCAGATCCTGGGCCTGCTGGTTCATCGGGAAGATCGAGATCTCGCGCAGGTTCTTCGCCCCGACGAGCAGCATGATGACGCGGTCAACACCGAAAGCACAACCGCCATGCGGCGGTGCGCCGTACTGGAAGGCGCGGTAGAGGCCGCCGAAGCGCTCTTCCACGTCCTGCTGGCTGAGGCCAACCTTTTCGAAGGCCTTGACCATCAGTTCCGGCGACTGGTTACGGATCGAGCCAGAGGCGATTTCGAAGCCGTTGCACACCGCGTCATACTGATAGGCCTTCAGCGTCAGCGGATCCTGGCTGTCCAGCGCTTCCATGCCACCCTGCGGCATCGAGAACGGGTTGTGGGCGAAGTCGATCTTCTTTTCTTCCTCGCTCCATTCGTAGAACGGGAAGTCGACGATCCAGCACATTTCGAAGCGGTCGCGGTCGACGAGGTTCAGTTCCTCGCCGGCGCGGGTGCGGGCTTCACCGGCAAACTTGTAGAACTTCGACGGCTCGCCCGCGACGAAGAAGCAGGCATCCCCGGCTTCGAGACCGAGCTGCTGGCGAACGGCTTCCGTGCGCTCTTCGCCGATGTTCTTGGCGAGCGGACCGGAGCCGACGATCTTGCCATCCTCTTCCTTCCAGAAGATATAGCCGAGACCCGGCTGGCCGGCGCCTTGCGCCCAGGCGTTCATGCGGTCGCAGAATGCACGGCTACCACCGGTCTTGGCTGGGATCGCCCAGATCTCGACCTTCGGGTTGGAGGCGATCATGCCGGCGAAGACCTTGAAGCCCGAGTCGCGGAAGTGGTCGGTGACGCCTTCCATGACGATCGGGTTGCGCAGGTCCGGCTTGTCGGAACCGTATTTGCGGATCGCAACATCATAGGGAATGCGCGGCCACTTCTGGGTCACCGGCTTGCCTTCGGCAAACTGCTCGAAGACCGACGTCATCATCGGTTCCATGGTCTCCCAGACGTCTTCCTGGGTGACGAAGCTCATTTCGACGTCGAGCTGGTAGAACTCGCCCGGCAGGCGGTCGGCGCGCGGGTCTTCGTCGCGGAAGCACGGCGCGATCTGGAAATAGCGGTCGAAACCGGCGACCATCAGCAACTGCTTGTACTGCTGTGGCGCCTGCGGCAGCGCGAAGAACTGGCCTTCGTGGATACGGCTCGGCACCAGAAAGTCGCGAGCACCTTCCGGCGAAGACGCGGTCAGGATCGGCGTGGTGTATTCGGCAAAGCCGGCCTCGCCCATGCCCTTGCGCATGGCGGATACGATCTGGGTGCGCTTGACGATGTTCTTGTGCAGCGTCTCGCGGCGCAGGTCGAGGAAGCGGTACTTCAGGCGCACGTCTTCCGGATAGTCCGGCTCGCCGAAGACCGGCAGCGGCAATTCCTTGGCCGCACCGAGAACTTCGATTTCCTGCGCGTAGAGTTCGATCTCGCCGGTCGCCATTGTCTTGTTGGTGGTGTCTTCCGAACGAGCCTTGACGAGGCCGTCGATGCGAATGACCCATTCGCCGCGCACGGTCTCGGCCATCTTGAAGGCCGGGCTGTCCGGGTCGGCGACGACCTGGGTGATACCGTAGTGGTCGCGCAGGTCGATGAACAGAACGCCGCCATGGTCACGGACGCGATGAACCCAGCCAGAGAGACGAACGGTCGAGCCAACGTCGGATTTGCGGAGTGCGGCACAGGTGTGGCTGCGGTAACGATGCATGGTCAGGTTTCCCGATGTATGACGGCCGGAAAGGCGCTTCACGGAGCAGCACAGGGCCGATAGAAAATCGGGCGGAAAAGCGCATGGTGCGCCTGATTTGTCAAGGCTGAAGGCAAAATGCGGTGGTGCCCGCGACACCGGGCGGAGCACCTGCCCGGCATCTTCCCATCGGTTTCGTTGATGCGCCCATTCAATGCTTTTGCTGTTGTCGGAGGCACAGGCGACTTATTGTCGGCCAATTGATCCGGGATAGACCGTCTGATTCCCCCACCGCTCGCGCAGAAAAAGCCAGTTCATGTATGACATCCGTCCGCTCATCCCCCTTCTTCTCACGGCTGGCATTCTGATCGGGGGCAATGGCCTGCAGGGTACCTTCATATCGCTTCGCGCACTCGAAGAGGGATTCTCACCCTCGGTGATCGGCATGATCGGTACCGGCTATTTCATCGGCTTTGTGATCGGCTGCATCTATGTCACCAAGATCATGCGCGCGATCGGCCATATCCGCACCTTCTCCGCCCTTGCTGCGATCGCCTCGGCCGCTTCGATCATGATGGCGATGGTCATCGATCCGGTCTCCTGGTTTGCCATGCGCCTGATTCAGGGCATTTGTTTTGCCGGTCTGTTTGCCGCCGTCGAAAGCTGGCTGAACGCGCGCGTGACAAACTCCACAAGGGCGCGCACGCTGTCGATCTATCGTTTTGTCGACCTCGGCTCGGTGACGGCGGCGCAATACCTGATTCCGGTCTTTGGCCTCAGCGGCTTCGATCTTTTCGCCATCATCTCGATGGCGCTGACCCTGTCGCTGGTGCCGATCTCGTTTGCAGACCGCACCAGCCCTGCCCCGCCGCAAGACGTGAAATTCGACATCCGCGTGCTGTGGTCCGTCTCGCCGCTTGCAACGGTCGGCTGCATCATCGTCGGCCTGACCAATTCCAGCTTCCGATCACTGGGCCCCATCTACGCCGACGGTATCGGCATGTCGGTCACCGGCATCGCCACCTTCATGAGCATCGGCATCTTTGCCGGTATCGTTTTGCAATACCCGCTGGGGCACTATTCCGACAAGCTCGACCGGCGTGTGGTGATGCTGATCGCCACGTTCGGGGCGCTCGCGGCCTGCATCTTCCTCGCCTTCTTCGCCGGTGAAAGCGAGCTTTTCAATTTCATCGGCATCTTTGCATTCGGCGCGTTTGCCATGCCGCTCTATTCCCTGTGTTCCGCCCATGCCAATGACCATGCGGCGCCGGGGCAGCACGCGCTGGTGTCGGCCGGCACATTGTTCTTCTGGTCCGTCGGCGCCGTCATTGGACCCCTGTTTGCATCCTTCCTGATCGATGCCTTCGGGCCGCATGCGCTGTTTACTTACATGATCGTCGTGCTGGCCTTCTTCATGGGCTACACATTCTTCCGCATCACCGCCCGCGAAGGTGTGCCGACGCAACAGCGGCGCATGCGGTTTCGCAATCTGCTGCGCACCTCGACCTATTTCACCAAGCTCGCGGCACCACCGTCCGAGAGAGACGACTGACGACCTGCGACAGCATGGTCGCATGCGCTCTATTGCTGAAAGCCCTGCTCAACTTTAGAACAGCGGAAACCACTCGGAGGCTCTCGTGTTTCGTCCCTCGCGCCGCACCCTGTTGAAATCCGCGGCCGTTGCCGGCGCGTATGGTGCCGGCATGGCGTTGCTGCCACGCATCCACGTTGCACTTGCAGCCCCGAATCCGATCCTGCTGGAAGCTCGCAACATCGATACGATGCTGGATGGCAAGGGATTAACGCGCAAGGTGATGAGCTACAGCGACGGCCGATCAACCGAGGCCGCGCCGCCGGTCCTGCGCGTGCAGCGCGGTGAAAAATTCGCCGCCACTTTGATCAACACTCTCGACGAGCCATCCACTGTACATTGGCATGGCATCCGCCTGCCGAATGATCAGGACGGCGTTCCCTTCCTCAGCCAGCCGTATGTCTATCCGGGCGACCGGTTCGACTACGCTTTCAGCCCGCCCGATGCCGGCACCTTCTGGTACCATCCGCATTGCAATACGCTGACGCAGATGGGCCGGGGGCTGGCCGGCATGCTGATCGTCGAAGACAGGAACGATCCGGTTTTCGACGGCGAAGTGGCGCTCAACCTGCGTGACTGGCGGTTGGGTGGCGACAGCCAGTTCATTGACCAGTTCAAGCCGCGCGATGCGGCCAAGACCGGCACATTCGGCACGGTGCGCACTGCCAACTGGCAGCTCGCGCCGACCTATGACGCGCCAGCGGGTGGACTGGTGCGCCTGCGCATTGTCGCCTCGGACGTCACCCGCATCTTCAATCTCAAGCTTGACGGTGCCGAGGCCGACATCATCGCCATCGACGGCCATCCGGTGCCGGAACGCATGCCGCTCGACATGGTGGTGATCTCGCCCGGACAGCGGCTCGACCTGGCGGTTCGCATGCCGGACAGTGAAGGTGGCGTTGCCACTTTGGCGGACATCCGTCCGTCCACGCCGAAAGCGGTGGCGAGCCTCAGGTCCGTCGGCACGTCGCTGAAACGCGACCTGGGCGACCTTGGTCCGCTTGCTGAGAACGCCGGCGTCGATATCGACATGGCCAATGCCACCGAAATCCCGCTTCTGCTCAGCGCCACGGCCGAAAATGCCGGCAAGGACAGCATCTGCGGCACGCTGGGTTATTCCTTCTGGGCGATCAACAAGAAGCCATGGCCCGGCGACAGCGCCGACCCGATGGACCCGATCGCGGAGCTGAAACTCGGCAAAAGCTACATCTTCAATGTCGAGAATGTCACGCCGCATGCGCATCCGATCCATCTGCACGGGATGAATTTCAAGGTCATCGCCTCGAACAAGCGCAGCATTCAACAACCGCTGGTCTCCGACACCTATCTGATGTTGCCGGACGAGAAGGTGCGACTGGCTTTGGTCGCCGACAACCTTGGCGACTGGGTCTTCCATTGCCATATCATCGAACATCAAAAGACCGGGATGACCGGCTATATGAGGGTGGTTTAGGGTCATGGGCACCACGACTGACATTTCGGCGACAATGCGCATCCACCAGCCCTATCCGGGTCTGTTTGCCTATTACGACGGGCGCATCGCCGGAAAGCGGCTGCATTCTCCGGAGCCGAACTGGCTCGATGACGGTGCCTATAGCCTGGGCGTCGCGAGCTTTGCCCTGGTTTCCGGGGCGCAAGCGCTGGTCTACGACACCCATATCTCGCTCGATCATGCGCGCTCCATTCGCCACCATCTCGAAGGCCTGGGTGTTTCGTCGATCCGGGTGGTGATGAGCCACTGGCATACCGATCATGTGGCGGGCAATGGCGGCTTCGCCGACTGTCCCATCCTCGCCAACAGCCTGACGATCGAGACACTGAAAGCCAAGCGCAAGGTTCTGGAAAACAAGACCCCGCCGATCAAGCCGGTCGTTATGCCGACCGAAAGCTTCGACGGGGAAATGACGCTGACCATCGGAAGCTGGACGGTGCAGCTGCTGCAATTCGATATCCACAGCGCCGACGGCACCGTGCTGTTCATCCCGGCGATGGGCGTGCTGCTGGCGGGTGACACGCTGGAAGACACGGTCACCTATATTTCCGAGCCGGAACATATCGATCGACATATCCTTGACCTGAAGCGGATGGCCGAACTGCCGATCCGTCACATCCTGCCCAATCACGGCGCGGAAGAGATCATTGCCGCCGGCGGTTATCCGCCCTCGCTGATTGAAGCGAACCGCCTCTATCTCGAACGTCTGCTTGCCCGCCGCGACGATCCGCAGCTTGGCGACGAGAGCCTCGCCGTCTTTGCCGAACCGGAGATTTCGTCCGGCGCCATCGTCTATTTCGCCCCCTATGAGGAGGTCCACCGTCAGAACATCGCCGTCCTGCACGGTGCGCCCACGGACGAATAGTGGCGAATTAGTGGCTGCAAAGCGGGGTCGCAGGCGCGTTTGGCAGCCGTTCATATTGACATCGCCGGCCAGAAGGGAAAGTAAGGTTGATCCGTATTTTTCCATGACCGAGACGAAATGATCGATACCACTGCCGCGCTTGAGGAGGCTTGCCGCCAACTCGCCAAATCCGATTTCATCACGATCGACACGGAATTCCTCCGCGAAACGACCTTCTGGCCTGAGCTCTGCCTGATCCAGATGGCGAGCCCGGATTTCGATGCCATCGTCGATCCGATGGCCAAGGGCCTGGATCTGGCGCCGTTCTTCGAGCTGATGGCCAATTCCGCCGTGGTCAAGGTCTTCCATGCCGCCCGGCAGGATATCGAAATCATCTTCCATCTCGGCAATCTCATCCCGCACCCGATCTTCGATACGCAGGTCGCGGCGATGGTCTGCGGCTTCGGCGATTCGGTCTCCTATGACCAGCTCGTGCAGAAGGTGAAGAACGTCCATATCGACAAGAGCTCGCGCTTCACCGACTGGAGCCGCAGGCCGCTGTCGGAAAAGCAGCTCGACTATGCGCTGGCCGACGTCACTCACCTGCGCGATTGCTATATCAAGCTCAAGGCCGATCTGGAGCGCGAAGGTCGCGCCGAATGGTTGACCGAGGAAATGGCCATCCTCGAATCCCGTGATACCTATGACCTGCATCCCGACCAGGCCTGGCTGCGCCTGAAGATGCGCTTGCGAAAGCCGCAGGAGCTGGCCGTCATGCAGTATGTGACTGCGTGGCGCGAACGCGAGGCACGGGCGCGCAACGTGCCGCGCTCGCGCGTGCTGAAGGACGATGCGATCTATGAGATTGCCCAGCAGCAACCGAAGGATACGGAAGCGCTCGGCCGCTTGCGGACTATCCCGAAGGGCTGGGAGCGCTCGACCGCCGGCGCCGTGATCGTCGAACAGGTTAATGCTGCCCTCGCACTGCCGAAGTCCGAAATGCCACATGTCCAGCGCCATACCCACGCGCCGGAAGGTGCACAGTCCGCCGTCGAACTGCTGAAGGTGCTGCTGCGCCTCACGTCTGAAAAGCATGGCGTCGCATCCAAGGTGATTGCCAATAGCGAAGATCTGGAACGGATTGCGGCCGAAGGCGAAAATGCGCCGGTGGCCGCACTTCAGGGCTGGCGACGCGAACTGTTCGGCGATCTGGCGCTCAAGCTGATTTCCGGCGGCGTCGGTCTTCGTTTCGTCGACAAGCGCGTCGAAGCCGTGGAATTCTGAGCGGTGACGGCGCTCACGGTGCGCCGCGCGACGGTCGAGGACATCGCCTTCCTCATGGCGACCGAGCGGCTGCCTGGCTATGAACGCACGGTTGGTCGCTTCGAGGAGCAGGAGCATCGCGAACAATTGAGCGATCCCAACTGGCTCTATCTGGTTGCTGAGGACAAAGGCTTTGCCATACTCCAGGGACTGAGCAATCGGGACGGCAATCTGTGTATGCGACGCTTTATCGTCGCCGAACAGTTTCGCGGCATCGGAAGCCGGTTGCTGCCTTCGGTGATCAATGCAATTTTCGAGCAGACCCGGACCCACAGGCTGTGGCTGCATTATGTGTGTGGCAACGAGCCCGCAGCGCGTCTCTACGCTCGACATGGCTTCCAGATCGAGGGCATTGAGCGCGAAGCGGGACTACGTCCCGATGGCACGCGTTTCGACTTGATCAACGCATCGCTTCTGCGCCCCGAATGGGCGGCTACAAAAGGCTGATTTCCCTATGGAACTTCCCTCCCCGCTGCGCGCCGCCGTCGACCAGATGCTGGCCGGGGAGCCGCTTGAGCGGCTGGCAAAGGCCAGCGCCCTTTTGTCCGATCGCTATCGTCGCGAAGTGCGCGACGGCCGGTTCCACATTGACGATGCGCTTGCCGCCAAAGCCTATCTGGCGACGCGCATGCCGGCGACCTATGCCGCCGTGCGCGCGGCGCTGTCGATGGTCGAGGACGTCGCTCCCGATTTCGAACCACGGACCCAGATCGATCTCGGCTCCGGTCCCGGCACCGCCTTCTGGGCGGCGCAAGATGCGTGGCCGCAGATGCAGTCTGCCGACATGGTCGAGGCCAGCGCTGCGATCCGCAGCGTCGGCGATGCGTTGGCCAGGCACGCAACGGTCATGGCCCGCTGGCATGCCGGCGATGTCACGGGAAAGATCCCAGCACTTGCGCCCGCCGATCTCGTGACGCTTGCCTATGTGCTGGACGAACTGCCGCCCGCAACCATCGCTGCTGTCACGACAAAGCTGTGGGCGCTGACCACAGACATGCTTGTCATCATCGAGCCCGGCACGACAGCCGGCTGGCAGCGTATCCTTGCCGTGCGCGAGACGCTGAAGGCTGCGGGTGCCCATCTGGTTGCACCGTGCTCGCATGAACACGACTGTCCGATCGAGGTGCCGGACTGGTGTCACTTCTCGCGGCGCGTTGCCCGGTCGCGGGTGCACCGGCTGGCCAAGGGGGCGGAGGTGCCGTGGGAGGACGAAAAGTTCATCTTCATTGCCGCATCGCGCTCGCCCATCACACTGGCCGGTGCGCGCGTGCTGTCACCTCCGCGTGTCTCCGGCGGCGTTGGCCGTGTCAAGCTCTGTCGTACCGACGGGTCGGCGGGCGAGGTCACACTCAGCAAGCGCGATGGAGACGCGTTCAAGCAAGTCCGCCGCGCCGATTGGGGCGACCGCATCGACCTGGAGAGTTGAACCATGACGATCACACTGGATATCGCGCTTGCCGAACGCCTCGCCGCCATAGCCCTCGGCCATGTCGGCCGCGAATATCCGAACCAGATCTCGCACGGGCTGGACGGGCCACAGGACGCGCAGGTGCCATCGCAACTGCATCCGATCTTCTACGGCAGCTATGACTGGCATTCCTGCGTGCATGGCTACTGGACACTGGCGCGGCTGTTGCGGCTCTATCCTGGCATGGAGAATGCCGATGCCATCCGCCGGCTGTTCGACACGATGCTGACGACGGACAAAGTTGCCGGCGAATGCGCCTATTTCGACCGGCCGTCGGCGCGCGGCTACCAGCGCCCCTATGGCTGGGGGTGGCTGTTGAAGCTGGCGACCGAATTGCATGGGCATGAAAATGCCCGGTGGAGTGCCGCGCTTTCCCCGCTGACGCAGCGCATCGTCCAGCGCTTCATCGACTTCCTGCCGATCGCAACCTATCCCGTGCGCGTGGGCACGCATTTCAACACGGCCTTCGCCATGCGGCTGGCAGCAGACTATGCCGAGACAGTTAGCGACGGCGAACTGCTTCTTCTGTTGCAGAACGCCGCGCTGCGCTGGTACGGCACCGACCGCGACTGCACCGCCTGGGGCGAACCCTCGGGCGACGACTTCCTGTCCTCGACCCTGATCGAAGCGGAATGCATGCGGCGGCTGATGCCGACCCGGGACTTTGCCGACTGGTTCGACGGCTTCCTGCCTGATCTTTGCGCGAGCGAACCGGAAGTGTTGTTCTCACCGGCAAGGGTTTCCGATCGCTCGGACGGCAAGATCGCTCATCTCGACGGGCTGAATATCAGCCGTGCCTGGTGCTGGCGCTCGCTCAGCGCCGCCCTGCCGGCGGACGATCGGCGGCGTGACATTCTGATGCGCGCCGCCGAAGCACACCTTGACGCCGGTCTTGGCCATGTCGCGGGCGACTATATGGGCGAACACTGGCTGGCGAGCTACGTCATGCTGGCCTTGACGGAGATACCAGCATGATCAACGGGCAGGTCATCGTTGCGGGTCAGGCCGAAGGCGAGATTCTCTTCAGCGACGTGCCGCTGAGCTTCTGGGGCGGCGTCTCATCCGACACAGGCGAAGTGATCGACCGGCATCATCCACTCAGCGGCGAGAGGCTGGCCGGACGCGTGCTCGCCATTCCGGGTAGCCGTGGCTCCTGTTCCGGCAGCGGTGTCGTTCTCGAACTGATCCTCAACGGAAACGGTCCGGCGGCGATCCTGCTGGAACGACCCGAAGCGATCATAACGCTTGGGGTGATTGTTGCGCAGGAAGTGTTCGGGGTCTCGATCCCGGTTCATTGCCTCGGGCCGGACAGCTTCCAAAACCTGCCGAAAACAGGCCCAGTTCGCGTCAGTGGAACGCCGCCCCTATCCCCGGACACAGTTCCGGCCATCACCCTGTCGGAGAAAGACCAGGCGCTGCTCGAAGGTCGCTTCGGCGCAGCCGCACAGGTGGCGATGCACATCGTGTTGCGCATGGCGGCGATCGAGGGCGCAACTGAACTGATCGACATCACTCAGGCCCATATCGACGGCTGTATCTATACAGGTCCCGGCGGGCTCGCGTTTGCCGAACGGCTGCGCGACCTCGGCGGCAAGGTCGTCGTTCCGACCACGCTGAATGCCATCTCCGTCGACCAGCGGCGCTGGCGAAGCCAGGGCATCGAGAGCGGCTTTGGCGAGGCGGCCAGCCGGCTGGCGGATGCCTATGTCGAGATGGGGGCGCAACCGAGCTTCACCTGTGCGCCCTATCTGCTCGACACGGCGCCGAAACGCGACGAACAGATCGTCTGGGCCGAATCCAATGCCGTGGTCTATGCCAACAGCGTGCTCGGTGCTCGCACGATGAAATATCCGGACTATCTGGATATCTGCATCGCGCTGACCGGGCGGGCACCAAAAGCCGGTTGCCATCTCGATGCCCAGCGACAGCCAGCGCTTCGTATCAGTCTTACGGCACCCGGGGACGTAGACGACAGTTTCTATCCGCTGATCGGTTACCTGAGCGGCATGCTGGCTTCCGACGACATCCCGATCATCGACGGCATCGGCCACCTTGCGCCGGACACCGACGCGCTGAAGGCCTTCGGCGCGGCTTTCGCCACAACCTCCGGGGCACCGATGTTCCATATCGCCGGCGTGACGCCGGAAGCCCGCGACGCTGGCGACTTCAATGCCCTGCCCTTGCGGCAGCACCGCGTAAGCCACACCGACATGCCGCGGGCATGGGGCGAATTGAATGGTGCCGACGCCGGCGCCATCGACCTGATCGCGCTCGGCAATCCGCATTTCTCTGCAACCGAAATTGCCGCACTTGCGGGCCTTTGTCGTGGAAGAACGAAACATGCGGATGTCCCGGTCATCGTGACCTGCGGCCGCTGGACGCTCAAGCAAGCGCGAATGGCCGGCCATGTGGCGGCACTGGAAAGCTTCGGCGTGCAGTTCGTCACAGACACCTGCTGGTGCATGATCATCGAACCGCTGATCCCGCCGCACACCCGAACCATCATGACCAATTCCGGAAAATATGCGCATTACGGTCCCGGTCTCTCCGGTCGGGCAATGCGCTTCGGCAGTCTGGCGGCCTGCGTGGAAGCCGCCGTCTCGGGTCGCGATACGGGTCACCTGCCCGGCTGGATCGTAAGATCCTAGTCAGGAAACCCGAGGGAGACTGTCATGCGTGCATCCTAGCACCCTTGCTGATCTTGTCGGCGATCTTCTTGTCGCTACGCATGGCGATGCCAACCACTTTCGCATCGTCGGGGTTGAACGCGGCGAATATCTCGCGATTGGCAGCATCGTGGCCGGTGGAGAACATTTCCTCGATATAGAGCGAACATGGAACCTCGCGTTGCAGCGCGCGGCGATGAATGGTCCGCAACAGTTCCTGTTCGGCCGACAGGATAACGATCGGCTGGATACACAGCGGATTGTACGCATTGCCGTCCGCATCCCTGTAGACTTCTCCGATCAACTCCTTGTTGGTGCCCGCTATGCCACTGACCAAAAAGGCGGTAACATTCAGCTTTTGCCACGCGAGAAGATCCTCGCGCAGGACGATGACGAATTTTGTGTCGAACATGAAGCACTCCGAAGCAGGCTGGTTGGATGATGTGGCTGAGCTAGCAAGCGGCGGGCCGAACCGTCTTGAACGTTCGTGCAGCGGCACGGACGTAATCCGGATGGGCGTCGAAACGGGCGGGATCGAGCGTATCGAGGCGATGTTTTCCGGCAACGGCTTCTCCCCACACCGGCACGACACCTATGCGCTCGGGCTGACCTTGAGCGGGGTCCAGACATTCGCCTACCGGGGCGCATCGCGTTTCAGCATGCCCGGCAATGTCATCGTGCTCCATCCCGACGAGTTGCATGACGGTGGTGCCGGCACCGAGGCGGGACTGCATTACAGAATGATGTATATTCCGCCGGAATACCTGCGTGAAGCGGGCGCAAGCCGGTTCACCGCTCTCCCCTTCGTCGCCAATCCCGTTCTATCCGACGGTCGCCTAGCGCAGGCGCTTGCGGATGCATTGATGGATCTTGAACAGCCGCTCGGCGACCTCGCCTACGCCGATCTTCTTACACGCATTGCCGACGGCCTGGGGCGTCATGCAGGCGCCCCTACACGGCTCTCGCCAGTGGCCGAAAGTGCGGTGTCCGTGGCCTGCGCCTATCTCAGGGAAAATGCCACGGGAACCGTTCTCTCGGAAGAACTGGAGGCCGTCACCGATATCAACCGCTACACGCTTGCACGGCAGTTCCGGCTCGTCACAGGCACCAGTCCGCATCGCTACCAGGTCATGCGCCGGCTCGAACAGGCCAAGCGCCAGATGCTGGGCGGCATCCCGATCGCGGAAGCGGCAATCGATGCGGGCTTTGCCGACCAGAGCCACCTGACCCGACATTTCAAGGCGTGTTTCGGCATGCCGCCCGGCCGCTGGCTGACACTGGCGACGGGCCACCGGATTGTGCACAGTCACTGAAACTTCATCGAACGGCAATCGGTGCGACATCAAGTCTGCCTAAGCATGCGGCGTTCCATCCTTCCCAAAAAAGGTGACGCCATGAAAAAGGCACTTCTGACTTCCGTATCCCTTTGCCTTCTGTTTTCCGCCCCGGCCATGGCCGAGGAAAAAGCCTATTCCGCCAAGCTCGTTTCCCACGCCATCCTGCCGGCCAACACGATCATCGCGGCACCGGCAGATGCGCCGGCGCATCTGAAGACCTCCGGCAAGTTCACCACGGCTGACCGCAAGCGTGCCGAAGGCCTCGGCACCGTTCCGGGCAAGGACGGCGTTCGCGAAACCGGCCTGAAAATGCCGTTCGATGGTCAGGCCATGCAGGGTTTTTCCGGCATCAAGACCATGGAGGACGGCACCTTCTGGAGCCTGTCGGACAATGGTTTCGGCTCGAAGATCAATTCCTCGGATTCGATGCTGATGCTGCATCACATCAAGTTCGACTGGGAGGACGGTAAAGTCGAGCCGATCGAGACCGTCTTCCTCTCCGACCCCGACCGCAAAGCGCCCTTCCCGATCGTCATGGAAGGGTCGGACCAGCGGTATCTCACCGGCGCCGATTTCGACATCGAGTCGATCCAACCGGTTGCCGACGGCTTCTGGGTAGGCGAGGAATTCGGCCCCTCGATCCTCAAGTTCTCCCAGGACGGCAAACTGACCGATGTCATCGCCACCAAGGCCGGCGAGATCGACGTCAAGTCGCCCGACAATGTCACGCTTGTTGTCCCGGCCAATCCTACGGCAAAGATGCCGGCTTTCAACCTCAAGCGTTCAGGCGGCTATGAAGGCCTTGCCATGTCGAAGGACGGCTCGAAGCTCTATGGCCTGCTCGAAGGTCCGCTCTATCTCGAAGACGGCTCCGTGGAGAAGGCCGATGGCCTGACGGCGCTACGCATCATCGAGCTCGACGTCGCGACCAAGGCATGGACCGGTCGCAGCTGGCTCTACCCCTTGTCGGAAGGTGGCGAGGCCATTGGCGACTTCAACATGATCGATGCCACAACTGCCCTTGTGATCGAACGCGACAACGGCGCCGGCACGGTAGACAAGGCCTGCGCGGATCCCAAAGCGCCGGCGGCCGACTGTTTCGCCGTTCCGGCCAAGCACAAGCGCATCTACAAGATCGAAATGTCGGAAGAAAACGTCGGCAAGGCCGTGCGCAAGATCGGCTATATCGACCTGATGAAGATCGAGGATCCGGACAACAAGAAGCTGCAGGGTGGGGGCGACGGCTTTTACGACATGCCGTTTGTGACCATCGAAGACGTCGATGTCGTCGATCCGACGCACATTGTCGTCGGCAATGACAACAACCTGCCCTTCTCGGCTGGGCGGGCGCTGGACAAGGCGGACGACAACGAGTTCGTGCTGCTCGAAGTGGGTGACTTCCTCGCGGCTAAGTAAGCCAGGCAATCCGTTCGCAAACGTGAATGGACCGGGATTTCGCCCGGTCCTTTTCATTTTTCCCTGTGTCTACCGCCTTATTCGAACCTGAAGCTCAGGCGCTTGCCGGTCAGCTTGGCAAGCTGTTGCAGACGGCCATCGAGACGTTCGCCGGCAAAATCGAAATAAGCGTGCGGAACGACGAATTCGAGATCGACATCCGGCCGCGTGGAACGCTGGAAGCGCAGATTGTGCACGACGCCCGGCATTGAGGCCGAGAAGAGATAGACGACGCGCAGCATGCCGCCGAGCAGTTTGGCGCGTTCCAGCAGGCGTTCGGTTGCGATTGCAGCCAGCGGACCGGTACGGCCGTCGTCATACAGACCTTCGAAGCGGTAGTAGTTGGTCAAGGCGATGAAGGCGCGGCCCGGATGCGTGATGCCAACGAAGGACGAATGCGCGATGACGTTGAGCGCCTGCAGTCCGCGATAGTCCGGATGGGCACGCCAGCTGATATCGGCAAGCAGGCAGGCGGCCTGACGATAACGCGCATCCTCTTCCGTCTCGACAACGTCGAAATGCGGCATCATCTGCCCGGTCCAGTCGGCCAGTTCCCGTGCATGTTCCGGGGAACGGGCACGCAGGATCGCCAGTTCGTCGGCCGCCTCGACCAGAGGGTCGAGCGCCTTTTCGTCGTCCGGCAACAGCGAATAGAGATAGCCTTCGCGCACGCCTTGCGCCGAGAAGCAGACGCTTTTCGGCTTCATGACTTCGATCACCTCGCGCAAGGCGACCGCGCCGAAAGGGATGAGCGTGCGGCGGTTCTTGGAAATGCTCGTCCAGGCCGGATCACGGCTGTTGGCACCGCTGATGATTTCCTCGAGGAAGAAGGCAACCTCGTCATAGGGCAGCTCGTAGCCCTGCATCATGTGCAGCGGATATTTACGAATCTCCATATGCAGCTTGGCAATGTTGCGCCACGTGCCGCCGACCGCATAAAAGGTTCGCCCCTGGCCTTTCTGGAGGAGCTGTGCGTCGGCCACCAGCTTCTTGGCATGAACTCTCGCCTTCGGTAGCCGATCCCCCCACCGTCTCGGAGAGGCGCAGACCGCCGAGCGGGAGCGTGATACCCTTGCCGAATTCTCGGCCGCGGATGTCGATCAGTTCGAGCGAGCCGCCGCCCAGGTCGCCAGCGATGCCGTCGGCAAAGTGAAAACCGCTGATGATGCCGAGCGCCGAATAGAGCGCCTCTTCCTCGCCGCTCAAAACCTGGATCTCATGGCCGAGGATGGCTTCAGCGCGCGCAATGAAATCGGCGCCGTTGGACGCATCGCGGGCGGCGGCAGTTGCCAGGACATACATCCGGCTCGCCTGCGCCTGCTTGGACAGCGCATTGAAGCGCCGCAGTGCCAGCAGGGCGCGCTCGACGCCTTCCTGGTCCATGCGACCGGTGGTGGCCAAACCTTTCCCAAGCCCGCACAGAACCTTTTCATTGAAAAGAACCGTGGGGGCGCGTGCCAATCCCTCATAGACCACGAGGCGGATCGAGTTGGATCCGATGTCGACAACGGAAACAGGGGCGATACCGGGTAGACGCCCCCGTGCTTCAGATCTTGTCATGAAGTTCCAGTTTTATCGTTTCCTGCCGGAAATCAGGCCGGCGATCAGTTTCGGTGCGCTCGATTTCAACGCTTCACCCCGACCCGACAGGCTTGGGTTGGTCATGAAATACTGTTGCGCGTTGAAAGGTTCCTCACCTTGCCGCACCTCAATGCGGCGAGACGTGCCATCGGCCAATATCTCGTAGCTCTGCTGATTGTCAATCAGATTGCCCAGCATGATCTGGGACAAAACCTGCTCATGCACGGTCGGGTTGATCAGCGGCACAAGCGTTTCAACGCGCCGGTCGAGATTGCGCGGCATCATGTCGGCCGAGCCGATATAGACAAGCGCCTTTTCCGACGGCAGGCGATGGCCATGGCCAAAGCAAAAGATGCGGCTGTGCTCGAGGAAGCGGCCGACGATGGATTTCACCCGGATATTTTCCGACAGACCCGGAACCTGCGGCCGCAGGCAGCAGATGCCGCGAATGACCAGGTCGACCTCGACGCCCGCCTTGCTTGCCCGGTAGAGCGCATCGATGATTTCGGGGTCGACGAGCGAATTCATCTTCATCCAGATGCCGGCCGGCAGACCGTTGCGGGCGTTCTGGGTTTCCTCCTCGATATGGCGGAGAATGCGTGGACGAAGCGTGTAGGGCGACACCGCCAGCTTCATGCTTTCTTCCGGCTCGCCGTATCCGGTGATGAAGTTGAAGATATTCGCCATGTCATGGGCAATCTTCGGATTGCAGGTGAAGAAGGACAGGTCGGTATAGATCTTCGCCGTGACCGGGTGGTAGTTGCCGGTGCCGAGATGGCAATAGGTGCGCAGCTTGCCGTCCTCGCGGCGCACGACCATCGACATCTTGGCGTGGGTCTTCAGTTCGATGAAACCGAAGACGACCTGCACGCCGGCGCGCTCCAGGTCGCGGGCCCAGCGGATATTGGCCTCTTCGTCGAAACGGGCCTTGAGCTCGACCAATGCGGTGACCGACTTTCCGGCATCGGCCGCATCGATCAGAGCTCGGACGATCGGGCTGTCATTGGAGGTTCGGTAGAGTGTCTGCTTGATCGCCAGCACATCCGGATCACGGGCCGCCTGCAGCAAGAACTGCACGACGACGTCGAAGCTCTCATAAGGGTGATGAACGATCATGTCCTTTTCGCGGATTGCCGCTAGGCAGTCACCCGCATGCTCGCGCACGCGCTCCGGGAAACGGGCATTGTAGGGTTCGAAACGCAGATCCTCGCGCGGCGCCTTGCAGATTTCGGTAATGGTGTTGAGCGCCAGGAGACCGGGCAGAACGGCGACGCGATTGTCCGGCACATTCAACTCATGCACGACGAACTGGCGCAGCGCGACCGGCATCTCGCTGTCGACCTCAATTCGAATGACCGAACCGCGCCGGCGACGCTTCAGGGCGGTCTCGAAAAATCGGACCAGATCTTCCGCCTCTTCCTCGACTTCGATGTCGCTGTCGCGGATGATGCGGAATGTGCCGAAACCCTTGACCTCGTAGCCGGGATAAAGCCTGTTGATGAACAGGCCGACGACGTCCTCCAGCGTGATGTAGCGGATCGTCTGGCCCTGATCCTGCAGCCGAATAAAGCGATCGAGCGTGGGTGGGAGGCGCAACAGAGCCGTCATCGGCTCACCCGTACGGCTGCTGGCCAGTTGAAGTCCCATGGAGAAACCGAGATTGGGAATGAAGGGGAATGGATGGGCCGGATCGATCGACAGCGGCGTCAGAACAGGGAATATCGAATCCTCGAATGTATTAGCCAGCCAGTTGCGATCTTCGTCCGACAGAGCGGCCGGGCGCACCACCAGAATTTCTTCTTGCGCCAAATACTGCTGAAGCACGGCAAGTGATGCCTGCTGTTCCATCTGCAGGTTGTCGATTTCCTTCAGGATGTCATTCAGCTGCTCGGCCGGCGTCTTGCCGTCGGGGCTCCTGATGGTGATGTTCTGACGCACCTGCCCTTCGAGCCCGGCGACACGCACCATGAAGAACTCATCGAGATTGGCCGCCGAAATCGACAGGAAACGGACACGCTCCAGCAGCGGATGCGCGGTGTTGAGGGTTTCTTCGAGAACGCGCCGGTTGAACTGCAGCCACGAGAATTCACGGTTGATGAAACGCAGCGGGCTGGTCATCAGGTCGTCCGAGGTAAGCGCCTCAGCTTCGACGTGGCCGTCCATCTCGTTCACCACAGAGTCCATAGTCCCGTCCCTTCGTTCTTGTTTCCTGGCCGAATATAACAGTTTGACGACAGATCTGTGACATCTACCCTTCGTCGGTCGTGGCCTCGAGCGCTCCGAGCACTTCGGCTGCCAGGCTGCGCGTGATGCGCGCGCGGCGGGCAAGCGCCAGTTTGTCCAGTCGATCGACAATCTCCTGCGCCGCCGAAAACGACCGTTCCATTCGCTGAACGATATAGCTGACGATCTTGTCATCGATGTAAAGCTGCCGGTCGGCAAACAGCTTCATGATGACCTGCCCGAGCAGATCCTCGTCAGGTGTTCCGATCTCGACCACGGTTGCCGCCTTGAGGCGCGATCGAAGGTCGGCAAGCGTGACGTTCCACGAAGGCGGAAAGCTGCGTGAGGTGATCAGCAGCGTGGTGCCATGCTGCTTGACGCTGTTGATGACATGGAAAAGCTCGACCTCATCGAAACCCTGGCGGTCGGCATCCTCGAAAACCACCGGGCCGAGCGCCGCAACCGCCGGCGCATCGCGCCCCGGCTGTGGATCAATGTCAACGGCTCCGCTCTGCTGGCGAAAGATCTCGGCGAGGTGCGACTTTCCCGACCCGGCAGGACCGGTCAGCACCACGACGGGTGCCGGCCAGGCTGGCCAGCTGTCGATCAGGGCAACGGCAGCAGCCAGGCGCTCGGACACAAGAAGGTCGTCGCGGCCGGTCGCCGATCCATGGTCGAAGACAAGCGGCAATTGTTCTGCGGCGCCGCGCCGCTCTGTGGGCTTCCTGACGTCAGCCATTTACGTTTCAGTCGTCTGCGCCGGAATTTCGATCACCGGAGGCTTCGGCTCTCCGGCAATTTCAATCACCGCGCCGTAGTAGAGGTCGCTCTCAAGATACCGCGACAGCGCGAACCGGACAAGCACACCGACGGCTGCCGCCGCCGGAACGGCGACCAGCACGCCGACAAAGCCGAACAGGGAGCCGAAGGCAAACAAGGCAAACATCAACCAGACGGGATGCAGGCCGACGCTTTTACCGACCAGTTTCGGCTGCAGGATATTGCCCTCGAGAAACTGGCCGAAGAAGAAGATGCCGGCAATGAAGCCGATCCAGAGGTAGTCCGGCCAGAACTGCACAAGTGCCACGCCGATCGCCAGCAGCAGGCCGACGGTCGAACCGACATAGGGAATAAAACTGATCAGACCGGTGAAGAAGCCGATCAACAGGCCGAAATTCAGGCCGGCCAAGGACAGCGCAACGGCATAGAAGAGCCCGAGGATCAGGCAGAGCGAACCCTGGCCACGGACAAAGCCGGCAATGGTATTGTCCAGTTCGGTTGCCAGTTTGCGCACCGTCGGAAGCTGGCCGCGCGGCACCCAGCTATCGACCTTGGCGATCATGCGGTCCCAGTCGAGCAGCAGGTAGAAGGCAACAACCGGCGTGACCACCAGAAGCGAAACGATGTCCAGTAGCGCCTTGCCGGAATTCCAGATCTGTTCGACCAATGTGCCAAGAAAGCCGACCCCCTCGCTGATATAGCGGGAGAAATTGCCCTTGATCGTATCCATCTGGCCATTCAACCATTCCGGCAGCCAGGAGGCATTCGACGTGGCGATGAAATTCTGCAGCTGGGTCACGTATCCCGGCACGCGCTCGATGAAGTCATTCAACTGGCTGGCCAGGATCGGGATGATGATCATCAACGACAGGGCAAAGACGATGACGAAGGTCACAAGGATGACCACCGTTGCCATCAGGCGGCTCAGCCCCAGACGCTCGAGCCGGTCGGCCACCGGATCGAGGAAATAAGCAAGCGCCATGCCGGCAATGAAGGGCAGCAGGATCGAGCTGAACATCAGCAGGAAAAGGACAAAGACGGCAAGAGCGACCAGCCAGAACATCACCTGACGCCTGAGGCCTATCCCGCTAATATACTTCGGCATGTCTGTTTCCCAATTTCATCCGTCGAACGCCATTTGTGCGACGCAACCGATCTTCTCTAGCAGCAGTTAGATCGGGCCGAAACCCTCGGTCAAGAATGTGACCTCCCGAGGGCCGGATCTTACGCGGTTGCAGCAGAATTGGCAGGAAATCGGGGCCTAATTCTCGTCGCGGCTTGCATCTGAGGGCTCTTCATGCAATGGCCAGCCAAACTCTCTTAGGATCGGAGACACGGATGAGCCAGGCTGGCAAAAACGGTTTGACCTACAGCGATGCAGGCGTCGACATCGACGCTGGAAACCTGATGGTCGAGAAGATCAAGCCGGCCGTGCGTTCGACGCGCCGTCCGGGTGCCGATGGCGAAATCGGCGGCTTCGGCGGCCTGTTCGACCTGAAGGCCGCCGGCTTCAACGACCCGATCCTGGTGGCCGCCAACGACGGCGTCGGCACCAAGCTGAAGATCGCCATCGATGCGAACATTCATGACACTGTCGGCATCGACCTGGTGGCCATGTGCGTCAACGATCTCGTGGTTCAGGGCGCCGAACCGCTGCTGTTCCTCGACTACTACGCCACCGGCAAGCTCGACCCGGATCAGGGGGCAGCAATCGTTCAGGGCATCGCGGCCGGCTGCCGCGAGGCAGGCTGCGCGCTGATCGGCGGCGAGACCGCCGAAATGCCGGGCATGTATTCGCATGGCGACTACGACCTTGCAGGCTTTGCCGTCGGTGCTGCCGAACGCGGTGAACTGCTGCCGGCCGGCGACATTGCCGAAGGCGACGTGATCCTCGGCCTGTCTTCATCCGGCGTGCATTCGAACGGCTTCTCGCTGGTGCGCAAGATCGTCGAACTTTCCGGCCTTGGCTGGGATGCCCCTGCCCCGTTTGCGGCAGACAAGACGCTGGGGGCCGCTTTGCTCACACCGACCCGCATCTATGTGAAGCCGCTCCTGAAGGCGATCAAAGAAACCAAGGCACTGAAGGCGCTGGCTCATATCACCGGCGGCGGCTTCCCGGAAAACATTCCGCGCGTCTTGCCGAAGCATCTGGCAGCCGAGATCGACCTTTCGTCGATCCAGGTTCCGGCCGTGTTCTCCTGGCTCGCCAAGACTGGCGGTGTGGCGCAGAACGAAATGCTGCGCACGTTCAACTGCGGCATCGGCATGATCGTCGTGGTTTCGGCGGAAAATGCCGACACGGTGACGTCTGCGCTTGAAGCCGAAGGCGAGACCGTTGCCCGTCTCGGCCGAATGGTTGCGCGTGAAGACGGCGCACATGGCACGATCTACAAGGGCACGCTCGCCCTATGAGCCAAGCCCGCAAGCGCATCGCTGTCTTCATCTCCGGCAGCGGATCGAACATGCTGGCGCTGGCAAAGGCCTGCGAGGCGGACGCGTTTCCGGCCGAGATCGTTGCGGTGTTCTCGGACAAGCTGTCTGCCGGGGGCATCGCCAAAGCACAGGCACTCGGCATCGCCACGCATGTTTTCGAGCGCAAGCAATATGCGAGCAAGGCCGAACATGAGGCGGCCATTCTAGCAGCTCTCGACGCGGCTTCGCCGGATTTTGTCTGCCTGGCCGGCTATATGCGGCTGCTGTCAGGCGAGTTCATCCAGCGCTATGAGGGCAGGATTCTCAATATCCACCCGTCCCTCTTGCCGCTATTTCCGGGACTTCACACCCATCAGCGTGCACTGGACGCCGGTGTCATGGTCGCGGGCTGCACCGTGCATTTCGTCACCGAGGGCATGGATGAAGGTCCGGTCATCGCCCAGTCCGTCGTGCCGATCCTGCCCGGCGACACGGCCGACGATCTTGCCGCGCGCGTTCTCACCGTCGAGCATACGAGCTATCCGCTGGCCCTGCGTCTTGTTGCCGAGGGCAAGATCCGCATGTTGGCGGATGGAAAAGTCGAACGACAGACCTATCTCGGCGACCCGGCGGCAAAACTGATCAGCGCCTGACGTTCAGCTAGCCCATAACGAGCCGAGACTGCGGTAGATCATATAGGCAGCCACGACGAACACCACCGCTGCGAAGACGCGATTGAGCGTGTTCTTGTGGGCGGCCAGCCTGCCCGAGACGAATGTGCCGAGCAGACCGCCCAGAATGCCGCCGAATATGAACTCGGCCGCAAGCGTCCAGTCCACCAGTCCCGACCAGGCATAATTGACCGCAGTCGCCAATCCGAAGGCACTGACCGCAAGAAGCGACGTTCCGACCGCGTTGATCATCGGCATGCCGGTCGCCAGCATCAGGCCGGGCACGATGAGAAAGCCGCCGCCGATGCCGAAGAAGCCGGACGCGGCACCCGTGGCGATCGCGATCGCCCCTGTTGCCAGACACATGCGCAGATCCATCGGGCGTGGCGTAGCGGTCACCAGAGGTTTGGGCCGAGCCATCAATGCAGCGACGACCAGCATGACAATACCGAAGAGAAGCAGCAGTTTCGTCCCGTCTATCGCCTTGCCGAGCGAAGACCCGCCCAAAGCGCCGATCACGCCCAGCACGGCAAAGACCATGCCGCAGCGCCAGCGAACATGGCCCTTCACAGCATGACTGGCAAAATTGAGCAGGGCATTGACCGAGACCGCCAGGGCTCCCGTTCCGATGGCGATATGCGGCTGGGAAACACCAACCACATACAGCAGCAGCGGCGTGGCCAGGATCGAACCGCCGCCGCCCAGCAGTCCAAGCGAAAAACCGATGATACTGCCGGAGCCGATGGCGGGGAGAAGCGTTCCGTTCATGAGATTATGCCGGCAACAAAGCGATCATGAATGACCATGCCGGCCAGCATGGCGACGACGAACAGGACGATCGCGCCATAGCCCATCGGCAGGGCGGCAATCGCCGGCCCCGGGCACAGGCCGCCAAGCCCCCAGCCGACGCCGAAGATCGCCGAGCCGATAATCAACGGCAGATCTATCTTCGTTTTGCCCGGCATATGGAAGCATCCTGCCAGGAGTGGACGCGCCATCGTCTTGACAAGGAGCATGCCGATCATCGCAACGAGCACGGCGCCGCCAAGGACAAACATCAGGCTGGGATCCCAGGCACCAAAGACATCGAGGAAGCCTTGAACGCGGGAGGGATCCAGCATGCCTGACAGTGACAGGCCGAAGCCGAACAGCGTCCCGCAGGCGAGTGACGCCAAAGCTTCAGTATAGGCGGGTTTCATAGGCTGCCTCGCATCAGGGTCACCGTGATGATACCTGTGGCCAGAAACGTCATGACGGCTGCCAAGGAACGGAGCGAGAGCCTGGCAAGGCCCATGACCCCATGTCCACTGGTGCAGCCCGACCCCATGCGCGCGCCAAAGCCGACCAGAAGGCCGGCGACGCCGATCAGTGGCAGGGACGCGGTGATGGTAAGGGTCGGCCAAGTCCTGAAAAGGCCAACATAGACAAGAAGGCCCGCCATCAGGCCGACGACGAAGGCCGCGTTGATCAGGCGGCTGTGCCCCTGCACAAGCCGTCCGACAATGCCACTAATGCCGGCAATGCGGCCATTGAGGGCGAGCAGCAGGATGGCGGAAAGACCAATCAGCGCGCCGCCGGTCAAGGATTGCAGGTATTGCGTCACTTGCGGCGTCACGTGGGCATGTCCTCGGCACAGAAAATGGTGAACAGAGCTGTTATGAGCTTGGCAATCTTTGCCTCCACCAGACGGTAGAAGATCTGCTTGCCCTCCCGACGGGTCTCGACGATCCCCGCATCGCGCAGAACGGTGAGCTGCTGGGACAGCGTGGGCTGATGGACATCAAGTCTCTCCTCCAACTCTCCGACCGAATATTCGCCCTGCACCAGAGTGCAGACCAGCATCAGGCGGACGGGATGCGCCAGCGTCTTCAGGTGGCTAGCCACTTCCGTTGCCCGCGTCTCCATGACGTCGGGGCTCATCGCCACGCGGTTCCTGAACTCCAGCACGTTCACCACTTGGCACCCGCCAATGCATCGATCGGGATCTTCAGATAACGTCGGCCATTGCTCTCCGGCTCCGGCAGGCGACCACCGCGCACATTGACCTGCAATGCATGCAGGATCAGTTTCGGCATGGCCAGGGTACGGTCGCGCGCCTGTCTGAGATCGATGAAAGCCTGCTCGCTGATTCTGGCGAGATGCGTATTGGCAAGCTTCTGCTCGCCAACCGTGCTTTCCCAGCGCGGATGACGGCCGCCAGGCTGGTAGTCATGGCCGGTAAACACACGGGTCTCTTCCGGCAGGGCAAGGATCGCCTGGATCGAATTCCAGAGAGCATGGGCGCTGCCGCCGGGGAAATCGGTGCGGGCCGTGCCGCTGTCGGGCATGAAGATCGTATCGTGCACGAAGGCTGCATCACCGATGACGTAGGTGATCGAAGCCAGCGTATGCCCCGGCGAGAACATCACCCTCGCGTCGATAGAGCCGAGCTTGAAATGTTCGCCCGGCTTGAACAGGTGGTCCCAATAGGAACCATCGGTGCGTAGCTCTGGCCAGTTGTAGATATCCTTCCAAAGCGCCTGCACCTCCACGACATGGTCGCCGATGGCGGTTTGCGCACCTGTCTTCGACTTCAGGTAGTGCGCGGCGGATAAATGATCGGCGTGCGGATGGGTATCGAGGATCCACTCGACCGACAGCCCCTGACTTTCGACATAGGCCAGAATGCGGTCGGCATTCTTGGTCGAGGGTTGTCCCGACTTCTCGTCATAGTCGAGCACGGGATCGATGATGGCGCATTTGCTGGTCTCGGGATCGGAGACGACATATTGAACGCTCCAGGTGCGCGGATCAAAGAAACCCTTGACCTGTGGGCGGCGGGCGGCACGGCGATCGAGAAAGGCGATGACGGCGGTCAGGTCCATGCCGTGCCGGTCGCCGAGTGCCAGCACCTGGTCACGCGTCATGCGACCGTCCAGGACTTCGATGATGGCATAAAGTGCGAGTGCTCGATGGCCGGTGCGGCAATGCGCCAGAACCGGACCCTTGCCCGGCACTGTTACCGCCGCGCGAAAAGCATCGACATCGGCATCGGTCAGACCTGCCAAAGTCAGGGGCAGGAATATGTAGGGTAATCCGGCCTCTGCAGCTGCGTCCTTTTCGACGCGCGTGCCGAGGGCACCTTCCTCGCCCTCCGGGCGCAAGTTGACGAGCGCTGAAAAACCCGCCTCCCCTAGGCGCTCGATATCTGCAACCGAAGGCTGGGCGGCAATAGAAAGTCGGTCATTGATACGGGTGGCGAACATGACAGCATCCTCAATTTATCAATATACGAATTCATATATTGTTTTTTTGCAGTTCCTTCAAGTGCGGCTTCATCTGATTTCGCTGAAAACGTCAGACACGCATAAAGCAAAGATTAACCAAGATCGTACAACCTGAAACTGTCTCCTTCGTTCAGGACTACGTGATGATGTATGCGACCTGCTTCCGTCCAACTTTGATGGCAACCCTGTTGCCGGCAATGCTGCTTGCGATGCCGGTGGCTGCCGTTGCGCAGGACAGGCTCTACACGTCGTCTGACGGTACGGCGTCATTTCAGGCCGGCTTCGGTATCGCCAACATCAAGGCCGGCGAATACGTCTATGATGGCGACCACAAGCTCAGCCAACTCGACTGGGAAAGCAAGGGCGTCAAGGTGGGCACGCTCGGTGCAGAAATCGAACTTGGCTACAAATGGCGCCTGAAAGGTCGGCTGGATGTCGGCTTCAGCGGCAATAGCCAGATGGAAGACCGCGACTGGATGGACTATTCAAACGAGGACTGGACCCATCAGTCACTGCATCCGGACACAAGGCTCGGCCACTATGTCAATGCAACGATCGAAGCCGACCGCTCACTGGTGGACAATGGCTCAACCCGGATCGCGCTTGGCGGTGGTGCCGGCTATACCGACGTCAAATGGAAATCCTATGGCGGCAGCTATATCTACAGCTCCAGCGCAAGCTCCCTCTACGATACGGTCGGCACGTTCGACCCAGATGAGAAGGGCATTAGCTATCGCCAGAAGATTCCGGTCGCCTATCTGAGTGCGAGCGCCGAGCAGACGATCGGCGCGTTCAGTATTTCGGGCAGCATGCGCGGCGGCGTTGCCTTCGGCTTTGATGGTGTAGACGACCACTGGATGCGGGATCTGCGATTCTTTGACGAGGTAAAGATCGCTCCGATGGTCGGGGCAACCGTTTCGGCCGACTATCGCTTCCTGCCGACGGCATCGATCTATCTGGCAGGCAGTTTCGACAAAATGTTCGAAGGGAAAGGCGACACGCGCGTGGTCCATACGCCGACCAGCCTGCAGGCAATATATGCCGATACTGCCGGCGCCGACTACCAGGTCATATCTGTATCGATGGGCCTCAAGGGCCAGTTCTGAAAACTGGCACGATTGCCTCAGTTGGAGCCCGTTTTTGATTGCAGTGCCGCCCATAGCAGCAACATGATGGTTTTCGCGTCGACAATCTCACCGCGATCAATCATTGCGAGAGCCGCGTCGAACGGAAGTTCGACGACTTCCAGATCTTCCTTTTCCTCGTCGAGACCGCCGCCGTCCGCCACACGGTCCGCATCCACAACGGTGGCATAGAAGCCGTGCAGCTTCTCCGTCACCGATCCCGGTGACATATAGGGCGCAAATGCCTTTCGAACCCTGTTGATCCGGTAACCGGTCTCCTCAAAGGCCTCGCGGATGGCAGCCTCCTCCGCCGTCTCACCATCGTCGATGAAACCGGCGGGAACCTCGAGCAGGAAAGGATGATCGCCCATCAGGTGGGCCGGAATACGAAATTGCCGCACGAGCGTCACGGTATCGGTCTCGACATTGTGCAGCAGGATGCCGGCGGCCTCGCTGCGATCGAAGACTTCCCATTCCAGACGATGCGGCTTGCGACCTTCGCGAAAGAAATCGAATGTGACGCGGCGCAGATGGCTCCAGCCCTTCCACAGTGTCTTGTCCTCGACGATGGAAATGCTGCTCTTGTCAAAAATGCTCATCGTGAAATGTCTTGCCCAGAGTTGGAGTGCCCGCACGCCGCCGAACGGCGGCGTCGCCCGGATGCCTTAAACGGTTCGGAGCCAGACCTTGTTGTCGTGGAAGGCCGCACCACCATGGGGCGCAGCAGCATCGGCACCGGTCAGCACATTGATGCCCTCGCCATCGAGATGCGACTTGTTCGGCCACAGGCCCTCGGCGACCAGAACGCCGGTCTTGACCGCATCGGTGACCTTGGCATGGAGGCGGATTTCGCCACGTCCATTACCGAGCCGGACAATGTCGCCATCCGAAAAACCGAGAGCCTCGGCATCGGCAGGGCTAACCATCACTTCCGGTCGGCCTTCCTTGTCGCGCGAGGTCTTGGTCTCGGCAAAGGTGGAGTTAAGGAAGTTGCGCGCCGGAGACGTCGCAAGCCGGAAGGGGTGCTCGGCATCGGCACGCTCGATCAGGTCGACCTGGTCGGGGAAGGCCGGCAGCGCATTGACCGGTCCGAACGAACCGAGGACGGCCGGCGGCTTGTTGGGCGCCGGCGTGCCTTGCCAGTCGGGTCTGAAACGGAACTTGCCGTCCGGGTGGGCAAAACCCTTGAGATAATGCGCATCCTCGAAGGCCGGCTGGCAGTCGAGCCACTTCTCCTCGGCCAGCGTATCAAAGTCGGGTTTGCCGCTGACTTGCAGCATATGCTCGATATGCTCGCGCTCGGTCAGGCCGAAGCCTGGACGGTCAGCCACTCCGAGGCGCCTTGCCAGTTCCTCGATGACGAAGAGATTGGTGCGCACAGTGTCCGGCGCATCAACCAGCTTCGGTCCGAGCAGAATATGGCTCTGGCCGCCGCCGCGATAGATGTCGTCGTGCTCGACGAACATCGTCGCCGGCAGCACGATATCGGCAAGTTCCGCCGTTTCGGTCATGAACTGCTCGTGCACGGCAACGAACAGGTCGTCGCGCAGGAAGCCCTGTCTCACCAGCCGCTGTTCGGGCGCAACGTTGATCGGGTTGGTGTTCTGGATGATCATGGCGGTGACCGGCCCGCGATGGCGTAGCGCCTCGGCGTCGCCCGTCAGCACCCGGCCGATCTGCGACTGGTCGAGCATGCGGATATTGGGATCGACCATGGCCGTGCCCATCAGATCCGCCTTGTTCAGCTTGAAGATATCGCTGTTGGAGTGGAAGGCGCCGCCACCTTCATACTGCCAGGAGCCCAGAACCGTGGCGAGCGACAGGGCCGCATGCATGGAAACGGCACCGTTGCGGCTGCGGGTGAAACCATAGCCGAGGCGGAAGTAGGTCTTCCTCGTCTGGCCTATATGGCTGGCGAATGCTTCGATCTCCGCAACCGTCAGGCCGGTGATGGCCGCGGCCCATTCCGGCGTCTTGTCCTTCAAGTGCGCTTCGAGGCCCGCCGGATCATCGGCGAACTTCGCCATATAGGCGCGGTCGGCATAGCCGTCGCGGAAGGCGATGTGCATGGCGGCGCAGGCCAGCGCCGCGTCGGTGCCCGGCCTGACGATCAGCGCCATGTCGGCCTGCTTCATCGTCGGGTTTTCGTAGACATCGATAACGACGATCTTCGCGCCGCGATCCTTGCGGGCCTTGATCGCATGGGTCATCACGTTGACCTGGGTCGCGACCGCATTGGTGCCCCAGATCACCACGCAATCCGACACGGCCATCTCGCGGGGATCAGGCCCGCGCAGGGTTCCGGTCCCCATCACATAACCGGTCCAGGCGAGATTGGTGCAGATGCTGCCGAAGAAGCCGGAGTAGCGTTTGGCATGACGCAGGCGTTCGATCGAATCGCGCTGCACCAGTCCCATCGTGCCGGCGTAAAAATACGGCCAGACGGCCTCGCTGCCGTGCTTCTGCTCAGCCTTGACGAAGGCATCGGCAATTTCGTCGAGCGCCGCTTCCCAGGTCACGTCCTGCCACTGGCCCGCCCCCTTGGCGCCGGCACGACGAACCGGCTTCATCAAACGGTCGGGATGATAGAGGCGCTCGGCATAGCGAGCGACCTTGGCGCAGATGACGCCGGCCGTATAGCTGTTTTCCGCAGCACCGCGAACGCGGCCGATCCTGCCGTCCGGTGTCAGATCGACATCGAGCGCACAGGTGGATGGACAGTCATGCGGACAGGCCGTATGACCAACGGAACGATTGCGGATGGGGCTCTGGATATTCATGCCATTTTTATAGGGCATGGCGTGAGAGCTCAAAAGCCCCATTCGAACAAATCATCAAAGCCATCGGAACCGTTCATGAATTATCGCCACATCTATCACGCGGGCAATTTCGCCGATGTCTTGAAGCATCTCGTGCTGTCGCGGCTGATCGTCTACCTGCAGCAGAAGGACAAGGCTTTCCGGGTGCTCGACACCCATGCCGGGATCGGGCTCTACGACCTTTCCTCGGAAGAAGCGCAGAAGACCGGCGAATGGCTGGAAGGTATCGGCAAGGTCATCGATGCAGAACTGCCGGCCAAAGTCGCCGAGATCATGAAGCCCTATCTCGACGTTGTGCGAGCGCTCAACCCTGATCGGGAGCCGAATGGACCGCTGACATTTTATCCCGGCTCACCGAAACTGTCGCGCGATCTGTTTCGCCCCCAGGACCGGCTTTCGGCGATGGAACTGCATCCCGACGATTCCGGCGCGCTAACTCGCCTGTTCGAGGGCGACTTCCAGGTCCGCGTGACCGAACTCGACGGCTGGCTGACGCTCGGCGCCCATCTGCCGCCGAAGGAAAAGCGCGGCATCGTGCTGGTCGATCCGCCGTTTGAAATCGAAGGCGAATACGAGCGGCTGGTCGAAGGCCTGGCCAAGGCACATCGCCGGTTCGCCAGCGGCGTCTATTGCTTGTGGTATCCGATCAAGAAGGGCGCACCGATCATTGCCTTCCATGATGCCTTGAAGGCGCTGGAGATCCCGAAAATGCTCTGCGCGGAGCTTGCGATCAAGAGCGACCGCGACCAGACCGGCCTTTCCGGCACCGGGCTGATCATCGTCAACCCGCCCTTCACGCTGAAGGACGAGTTGCATGCGGCGCTTCCGGAACTCAAGCGCCTGATGGCGCAGGATCGCTACGCCTCGCATCGCTGCTTCTGGCTGCGCGGCGAAGACTGAGACCGCGACCGGGAGGCATCGATGGCCATGCGTTCGTATGCCGGATTTCTCGCATTCGGCGCCCTGGTGATCGGGGCCGCAGTCTACGGTCTTTTTGCGCAACCTGCTCCGACCAGCGGCACAGCGGACACCGTCGCCTCGACCCAGAAACCCATCGTGACCCGATCGAAACCGAAGACTGAAGACTCCCAGTCAGGCGCCAAACCCACTGTGCCTGCAGGCGACGGCTTCGACTTCTATGTCCTGTCTTTGTCCTGGTCGCCGACCTTTTGCCAATCCAACGGCGCGGCCCGCAACCGCGACCAATGCGGACCCGGCAAACGTTTCGGCCTGATCGTACACGGGCTTTGGCCGCAGTATGAACGCGGCTATCCGGAAAGCTGCCCGACCAACCAGCCGCAGCAGGTGCCCATCGGCATCGGGCGAAGCATGATGGACATCATGCCAGGCATGGGACTGATCGGCCATCAATGGCGCAAACATGGCACATGCTCGGGCCTGGCCATGGCGGACTATTTTTCGGTCTTGAGACAAGCATTCGAAACTGTGCGCATTCCCCAAACTCTTGTTCGGCCTGGCCCGCAACAGCGGACATCGCCACAGGCGCTTGAAGATGCCTTGATCAAGAGCAATCCGGGATTGTCGCGCTCGGCAGTCGCCGTGACCTGTGATAGTCAGAGACTCGATGAGGTAAGGATCTGCTTCAGCAAGGCGCTCGATTTTCGCGCCTGCCCCGAGGTCGACGCCAATGCCTGCCGCCGGTCCAAACTGACGATACCGCCCGCCCCATAAGACAACGAGACATACTGGAAAACGTCGATGAAGCTGCTTTTCGCTCCCGCCTCGCCCTATTCGTCGAAAGTCAGAATGGCGGCGCGCCACCTTGGCATTGCCTTGGAAGAGGTTCGGGTCAACACTGCAGAGAACCCGTCCGAACTGTTGGACGCCAATCCGCTTGGCAAGATTCCGACACTCATTACCGATAACGGTGAAGCTGTCTTCGACAGCCGCGCCATCATGCATTACCTGCACCGGATCGGCGGCAAGGGCCTCTATCCGAAGAAGGACAAGAAGCGCACCGAAGCAGAAGTGCTCGAGGCGCTGGCCGACGGCATCAGCGACTGCCTGCTGGCGATCGTCTACGAGAAGCGCTTTCGTCCACCGGAACTGGTCAGCCAGGCGGCGATGGATCGGCAGTGGGAAAAGGTCAATCGGGGCCTGGACCATCTGGACGCGCATCTGCCGAAGATCGGCAAGAAGCTGCATGGCGGCCATTTCGCGCTGGCCTCACTGCTTGGCTACCTGATGCTGCGCTTCCCGGGAGAATGGGAAGGCGGACGCACGGCACTGACGGAATGGCCGGCAAAATTCGCCAAGCAATTCGAGGCCTACCCGGCCCTGCGCCCCAAAGCCTGAGCCTGAGCCTGAGCCTGACACAAGACAACAAAAAAGCCGGGGCAAAACCCCGGCTTTTTCGACAATTGCTGATCGAATGGATCAGAACTTGACGCCCATACCGACCTTGACGGAGTGGTCGTCGAAGCCCTTGGACACGGTGCCCGAGCTAAGTTCGAAATCGCGCTTCTGGTAATCCGAATAGCGGTATTCGACGCGAGCGGTGATGTTGTTGGTGACCATGGCTTCAACACCGGCGCCGACCGTGTAACCGGCAGCGATGCGTTCGTCGTTCGAAGCGCCGTCTTCCATCTCATGGTTGGCAACAGCCAGACCGGCCGTACCATAGAGCAGGAAGGGGTTCATGTCGTAACCAACGCGGCCGCGGATCGAGCCGTTAACGCCCTGGGTGCCGGTCAGAGCCGCGCCGTTTGCTGCGGTGCCGGCGCTGCCGTCTTCGCCGTTGTAGCCGAGGTCGGCTTCAGCACCGTAAACGATCTGGCCGTTCTGCATGTTGTAGCCGCCGTAAACCGAGCCGCCGAGGCCCTTGGCGTCGCGACCGTCGTTCGAGCCGGTGAACTTGCCGAAGTCATAGGTAGCGGCGCCACCGAGGTACGCGCCAGACCAGCTGCCGGCAGGAGCAGAGTAGCTTTCAGTCGCAGCCGGTGCTTCCGGGATCTGGTCGATCGCGTCAGCGGCCTGGACAGCCTGAAAAGCGACGAGAGTGGTTGCAGACGCAATGAGCATCATCTTGAAGGTACGCATAAATAGTCTCCTTTCGGTTCTCGACCGCGCCTACGAATAACCAACGGCGGCCTGAACGATATCTTGGGTATTCCCTGCCCGTTCCGACTGAACAAATGGACGCCAATTGAGGAAATGAAAGAGCCGAAATGTGAATTGTTTGTGGCAACCGGATGACGAAATTTGGATGTTGCTTCGATGCAACAGGATATTTATTAACCTTAACAAATTCTTTACATACGAAAATGAAGTTTATCCAAATTTATATTTCCATCCATTGAAGTATAACTCGAATTAAATGGCAGAGAACAATTTTGCATCCCCTGTTCAATTTTCCAATCGCCGCCATATATGCAGCGCAGCACATTGATTACCAAGGTTAAACCCCATGCAGATGAGCATACCCAAAGCCGCCCTCGTGACCGGATCAGCCAAAAGACTTGGCCGTGCGATTGCCGAGGACCTCGCAAGCCACGGTTTTGCCATCGCCCTGCATGCAAACACATCAATCGATGAATGTGAGGCGCTGGCCGCCTCGATGCGGGCCGACGGACACCGAGTCGCAGCGCTCAAGGCGGACCTTGCAAATATTTCAGAGACCGCATCGCTGATTTCCCGCGCAGAGGCCGAAATCGGTCCGATCGGGCTGCTGGTGAACAATGCCTCGGTGTTTGAGGAGGACAACGCAGACGCTTTCGATGCCGAACGATTCGCAAAGCATTTCGACCTGCATGTCCGTGCGCCAGCCATCCTGTCGGCCGCTTTTGCCAATGCCCTGCCCGCGCCGCTGCCTGGCCTGATCGTCAACATCATCGACCAGCGTGTGCTGGCGCTGAAACCGACGTTCTTTTCCTATACCCTGTCGAAATCAACTCTGTGGACGGCAACGAAGACCATGGCGCAGGCTTTTGCCCCGCGCATCCGCGTCAACGCGATCGGCCCGGGGCCGACACTGATTTCGGACCGGCAGCGTCAGGAAGATTTCGATGTGCAGATCGACAGCCTGCCGCTGAAGCGCGGCCCCTCACTTGAGGAATTCGGTCGCACCATCCGCTTTCTTTTTGACACGCCTTCGATCACCGGCCAAATGATTGCCCTTGATGGGGGACAGCATCTGATTTGGCCCGGATCGACGGGCGTGGAGATTGTTGAATGACCGGAGGAAAGCTGCCTGACGGCGGTGTTCTCTATGACGGAACCGAAGACGACGACGATGACACCATCGTCGAGAGTGATTCGGCGCGCCTGCCGCTCAGCATCGACTGGAACGAAGGCGACCTCAACGCGACCGACCTGACCGGCGCCGATCTGATCGCGGAATTCGTCAAACAATTGCCCAACAGTCCCGGCGTCTACCGGATGATGAACAGCGCAGGTGACGTTCTTTACGTCGGCAAGGCGCGCAGCCTGAAGAAGCGGGTCAGCAACTACGCCCAGGGTCGCCTGCATTCCAACCGCCTGACCCGCATGGTGCGCGAAACCACACATATGGAATTCGTCACGACCCGGACCGAGGTCGAGGCGCTGCTGCTGGAAGCCAACCTGATCAAGCGGCTTCGGCCGCGCTACAATGTGCTTCTGCGCGACGACAAGAGTTTTCCCTATATCCTGATCACCGGCGACAGCCGGGCACCCGCGATCTTCAAGCATCGCGGCGCCCGTGCGCGCAAAGGCGACTATTTCGGCCCGTTTGCCTCGGCCACCGCTGTCAGCCGCACGATCAATTCGCTGCAGCGTGCCTTTCTGTTGCGCACCTGTACCGACAGCGTCTTCGAAAGCCGGACACGGCCCTGTCTTCTCTATCAAATCAAGCGCTGTTCCGGCCCCTGCACCCGGGAGATCGATGACGCGGGCTATGCGGAACTGGTCTCGGAGGCCAAGGATTTCCTGTCCGGCAAGAGCCAGAACGTCAAGGAAGCCATGGCCCGCTCGATGAACGAGGCGGCCGAAGATCTCGATTTCGAGCGGGCCGCCGTGTTTCGCGATCGCCTTGCCGGCCTGTCGCATGTGCAGAGCCACCAGGGCATCAATCCGGCCGGCGTCGAGGAAGCCGATATCTTCGCCATTCATCACGAGGGTGGCCTGACCTGTATCCAGGTGTTCTTTTTCCGCACAGGGCAGAACTGGGGCAACCGCGCCTATTTCCCCAAGGCCGATCCGCAATTGACCAGCGCGGAAGTGCTGAGTGCCTTTCTGGCACAGTTCTACGACGACAAACCCTGTCCGCGGCAACTGCTTCTCTCCGAGGGGATTGACGAGCAGGATTTGCTGGCTCTTGCCCTGTCGGAAAAGGCCGGACACAAGGTCAATGTGCTGGTTCCGCAACGCGGTGAGAAGAAAGACCTGGTCGATCACGTGGTCGCCAATGCGCGCGAGGCCCATGGCCGCAAGCTGGCCGAGACGGCCTCGCAGTCACGTCTGCTGCAAGGCCTGTCCGAGACCTTTGCGCTGCCCTACGTGCCGCGCCGCATTGAGATCTACGACAACTCGCATATCATGGGCACCAATGCCGTCGGCGGCATGGTGGTCGCCGGACCGGAAGGCTTCGTGAAGGGCCAGTACCGCAAGTTCAATATCAAATCGACCGACATCACGCCCGGAGATGACTTCGGTATGATGCGCGAAGTGATGACGCGGCGGTTCTCGCGCCTGCTGAAGGAAGAGGGAAAGCCTGATCGCACCGTCGCTCCCGACGACAGCGCCGAAGCGCCCTTCCCCGCCTGGCCGGATGTCATCCTGATCGACGGCGGCCAGGGCCAGATGAGCGCGGTGCGCAAGATCCTCGAGGATCTCGACATCACCGACAGCGTGATTGCGATCGGCGTCGCCAAGGGCGTCGACCGTGATGCGGGCCGCGAGCGTTTCTTCGTCGCCGGCAAGCCGGATTTCACACTGCCGCCACGCGACCCGGTGCTCTATTTTGTCCAGCGCATGCGCGACGAGGCGCACCGGTTTGCCATCGGCACGCATCGGGCGCGACGCAAGAAGGAAATGGTGAAAAATCCGCTGGACGAGATTTCCGGCATCGGCCCGACGCGCAAGCGCGCCCTGCTGCAGCATTTCGGCACGGCCAAAGCCGTCTCGCGCGCCGCGATGGGCGACCTCATGGCAGTCGACGGCATTTCCGAAGCCGTTGCACGTCTCATCTACAATCATTTTCACGAAAGTACTGTCGAGTGACGGACACAGCGCAATTTGGCCGCAGAAAATGGTAAAACGGAATCAGAATTCTTGAGTTGACGGGCGAAAGCGAAAACCGTCATCTAGACGTCGTATCTTTTTCAAAAGTCAGGGCATCATGGCATCGCGCGCATACAATATCCCCAATCTCCTCACCTACGCCCGCATTCTGGCCGTGCCGCTGATTGTCGTCTGCTTTTTCATCGAGGGACGCCTGGAAAGCTCCGATTTTGCCCGCTGGACGAGCCTCGGGCTCTTCGTCGTCGCCTCTTTCACCGACTACCTTGATGGCTATCTTGCCCGCATCTGGAACCAGACGTCGAATATCGGCCGCATGCTCGATCCGATTGCCGACAAGCTGCTGATCGCCTCGATCCTGCTGCTGATGGCAGCCGACGGCACAATTGCCGGCTGGTCGCTGTGGGCAGCCATCACCATCCTGTGCCGCGAGATCCTGGTTTCGGGTCTGCGGGAATATCTGGCGGCCCTCAAGGTCAGCGTTCCGGTGACCCGGATCGCCAAGTGGAAGACGGCCGCACAGATGGTGGCACTCGCCTTCCTGCTGGCAGGCCCTGCCGGCGACAAGATCCTGCCTTACACAACCGAACTCGGCATCACGCTCCTGTGGATCGCGGCCATCCTGACAATCTACACCGGCTACGACTATTTCCGCGCCGGCGCCAAGCATATGGTCGACTGAAATGGTCAAGCTCGTCTATTTCGCCTGGGTGCGGGAACGGATCGGCAAGGGGGAGGAAGAACTGGACCTTCCCGCATCGGTCGTGACCGCCGGTGATCTGATCGCGCATCTGGTAACGCTTGGCGAAGGCTACGAATCGGCACTGCAGTTCCCGAATGCGATCCGCGTCGCGATCAATCAGGAACATGTCGAGCACGACGAGACGATTGCCGGCGCGCGCGAAATCGGCCTGTTTCCGCCGATGACGGGCGGCTGATATGGCAGCCGGTGAGCCAATCAGCCCGGTCATCCGCGTTCAGCGGGAGGATTTCGATTCCGCCGCGGAAAGCCGCAAGCTGACGCAAGGCCGGCACGATATCGGCGCCCTTGTTTCGTTTGTCGGCCTCTGCCGTGATGAAGCAGGCATCCTGCAGGCGCTGGAGCTCGAACATTATCCCGGCATGGCCGAAGCAGAAATGACCCGGATCGGCACATTGGCGATCGAACGCTTCTCCCTGCTCGGCTTGACCGCCATTCACCGGCATGGACGCATCGAACCCGGCGAACAGATCGTGCTGGTGATTGCCACTGCCACGCATCGCCAGGCAGCCTTCGACGGTGCCAATCTCGTCATGGATTTCCTGAAAACATCGGCGCCCTTCTGGAAGAAGGAGCACGGCAAGGACGGGACGGCCGGTGACTGGGTTGCAGCAAAGGATGCCGACGACACGGCCCGCGACCGCTGGATCAGTGTTTTAAGCGGCTCCGGCGTCACGGAATGACGCGCTCGCGGCGACTGACGACCAGGATCGCCACCAGAGCCGCGATCACCACCGCATCTCGCCAGATCAGCGGGCCATAACCGCCCCAGAGCGTTTCGGCGACACCGACGACCGCTGCACCCATTGCCGAGCGCCAGGGCACCGAATGGCCGCCGGCTGCGGCAATCAGCACGACTTTCAGGCCGAACATCATGCCTGCGCCAAAATCCATCGTGCCATAAAGTGCGGTCGTCGAGAGGCCGGCGATTGCGGCGATCAGGCTTGCGGCCACCAGCGACAGGACGAAGACCGCTCCGGCATCAACGCCACAGAGCCGGGCTGCCAGCGGATCCTCGCTGACGGCCTGCCACTGTCGGCCGAGACGCGACCGGGTGAGTAGCAAATGCCCCACCGCAATCACCAGCAACAGCACGCCCACATGCACCAGTTGCATGACGGTCAGGCTGACTGAAAACCCCTCGATCTCGGCAAAAACCACCCGCTGGCTGCCAATCGGCGGCAGCCAGAGACTGCGCGTGTCTGCAGCCAGCCGCGCGGATTCGGACAGGACAATGACAACCGCCAAAGCGGCAACCATGACGGCGTTCGGCGCGTGATCGTGTAGTGGCCGCATGACATGCCGGGCAATCGTCCAGCCAGCGAATACGGCGTAGGCAAGGCCTGCGATGGCGCCGAAACATAAGGCCGCAGGCAAGACGAGGTTGAAGCGGTTCCAGCCGAATTCGACGAAGAGCAGACCGACCTGCCCGGCAAAGGCAAAGAGAGCGCCGAAGGTAATGTCGGCACGCCGGGTCATGCCGAAAGCGAGCGAGTAACCGAAAGCCAGGCAGGCATAGAGTGCTGCCACCGGCACGGCATTCAACACTTGCTGCAGCAGATAGCCCATTGTGAACTCCCGTCCTATTTATAACTGTCAAAATTGCTTTTACCAGTTATAATATCGGATATGGATTTCTCATGGACCGCACATCGTTTTGCCGGAGGCGCATTGGCGCTGGATGTCGCCAATAGCGTCATCCTGCGGCATGAACCTTCACTAAGCCGAGATCGGTTTTCTGTCGCGGTTCAGCGGGACGGATTTGCAATCGCGGCCTCGGAACTGTCGGCCGAACGGGGCCTGTTTGGCCCGTTGCAGCCGGTCGATGCCGCAAACCTGGAAAGCTTCCTGCACTTGCGCGAGGCCATCGACCGCTATTTCCGCGCCCGCACGCTTGGCAATGTCGAGCGGGCCGCTCTGGCCGAATTGCTGGACGCGATTGCCATGGCCCTACGTGTTGCCCCATCAGAAGACAGTCTCGAATGCGCGACCGCGCGTTCTGCCCTCAGGCTTCTCGGCGAGCCTGCTGCCGAGCGAATGAAGATCTGCGGCAATTGCGGCTGGCTTTTCCTCGACCGCAGCAAGAACAAAAGCCGCTACTGGTGCGATATGGCCGTCTGTGGCAACCGCGCCAAGGCCAGCCGCCACTATCACCGCAAGAAGGATGCAGCGCCATGAGGACGCCTCGAATGACGATGTTGCGACTGGCCTCGTTGGTGTGCGGCCTTGCCCTGGTTGCGGGCTGTCAACGCGAAAACGAGGCGGAACCGTTGACGCTGACCGGCCGCATATTCGTCTTCAACTACCGCGTCGCGCAGGCCAGTTACCTGGTGACACTTGCGCGCAATGCGCCATTGCCGGAGGGGAGCTTTGCCGAGGCCAGCTTCGAAAATCCGGCCGGTGGCGCGCCGATCGTCACCCGGACGAAGATCTTCCCTTTCTGGGACAAGATTTCGCTCACCAGCCCGCCGGTGCATTGCGTGGTCAAGGACAGGCCCTATGCGGTATCGATCCGCATCCTCGACGGCCAGAACCGGTTGGTCCAGCAGATCGAGACCAGCATAACCTCGACGCTCGACCAGAGCGTTCTGCCGGCAAAGCCGCTGGTCGTCGGGCCGCTCTATACACCCAATCCCGCTGTCCTCCATGCCGATGGATCGACCGACTATGCCGCGGAAAATGGCTGTCCGGCACCGGTCACCAAGGGTTGACGATCGTATATGGCGCAACAAAAAACCGGAGCGTTTCCGCTCCGGTTTGATCAATGCAATCAAGTCTCTAAGGCCGGAGCCTCAAGGTTTGATTCAGCCGACGATCTCGGTGTCGGAGAACCAGTACTTGATTTCCTCTGCAGCAGTTTCCGGAGCATCCGAACCGTGAACCGAGTTCTCGCCGATGGAGAGTGCGTGGGTCTTGCGGATCGTGCCCTCGTCGGCGTTGGCCGGGTTGGTGGCGCCCATGATTTCGCGGTTCTTCAGGATGGCGTTCTCGCCTTCGAGAACCTGAACGATGGTCGGGCCGGACGTCATGCCTTCAACCAGTTCGCCGAAGAACGGGCGTTCCTTGTGCACCGCGTAGAAGCCTTCGGCTTCGCGGGTGCTCATCCAGACGCGCTTCGAAGCGACGACGCGCAGGCCAGCATCTTCCAGCATCTTGGTGATGGCGCCCGTGAGGTTGCGCTTGGTTGCGTCCGGCTTGATCATCGAGAAGGTGCGTTCAATCGCCATCAGTCTCATCCTTGTTTGTGTCATCGGGAAAGTGGGCGGTATCTAACCGCCCCGAATCACGAAAACAAGGGGGACCTGCGAATTTCACAGCTCCGTCACAATGCGGGCGCTCAGGCAAAGGTCATTGCGGCACCGGGATTTCAAGCGATCGCGCGGGCGGCGCCCTGGTAAAGGTCCAGGCAGCGTTCGAACCATTGCGCCACCACGTCATCCGCCGGCAGATGCAGCGATCCACTGGTAAGGCGCAGCCATTGCAAGGCACCGAACAGGATATAGTCGGCAAACAGCGGCGTCTCGCCCCCGATGAATGGCTGGAAAGCCAGCATATGGCGCATCGGCATCAGGCGCTCCGGCAGGAGCGCGATCGCCTCGTCGCGGCTGGCCCGGATTTCCTCGAGCGTCTTGCCGAGTCGTGCTTCGCGGCTCGCGCGGAAATAGGCCTGATCGTCCGGCGCAAGCATGGAATGGATGTCCGACAGGGCGATGCGGGTGATCACCGAATGCACCAGTGTCTGGCAGTAACCTTCGACGAACCGGGCTAGCGCCTTGCCACCCTCGCCGCCGAACAGGCTGGGCTGGTCCGGATACGCCTCCTCCAAGTATAGTGCGATCTGGAAGCTGTCGGAGATCAGTTCCTGACCGTCGCGCAGGACCGGCACCGTCTTGGAAATCCCGCCTTCGATCTTCGGGATCGCCGTGAACGGCAGCGGCCTCTCCTCGAAATCAAGCCCCTTGTGGCGCAAGGCCATGACAATCTTCCAGCAATGGGGCGAGAAAGGCCGTGCTGCATCGGCGCCACAGAGAGAATATAGGGTGCGAGTCATGGTGTACTCCAAATGGAAATCGGAAACAGACAAGCCGAACAGGGTGACAAAATCAAATCAGCAAATTTCATCGGTCCCATCGCACCGATAGAAGCAATCCTCGGTTACCATGACGCAAATTGCAAAAATTCGACGAGGCACCACATGGATCACTACCGGATGTTCGCCGCCTACAATGCCTGGGCCAATACACTGCTCTACGAGGCGGCCGCCGGATTGACAGAGGAGGAATTGCACCGGGATACCGGCGCCTTCTTTGGCTCCCTCTTCGGCACCCTCAACCATGTGGCGACTGCAGACCGGGTCTGGCTACACCGCTTCACCGGACAAGGTCCGCAGCCGACCGCGCTCAATGCGCGTGTTGCCGACACGTTTGCCGATCTTTGGGCGGCACGACGCGAGGAAGATGCGCGCATCACAGCCTTTGCGGAAGGCCTTACACCCGAAGCGCTTGCGGCGACCTTGCAATACAGCCCGATCAGCAAGCCGGAACCCGTCTCGCACAAACTTGGACCCGCAGTAGCGCATTTCTTCAACCACCAGACCCATCATCGCGGACAGGCGCATATGTGTCTGACCGTGCTCGGAAAGCCATCGCTCAGCCTGGATATGATCTATTTCGTTCGAAGTGCTGCGCCCTCATTCCTCTGACGACGGTCAGGATAAAGGCTGCAAAGAATGGATTAACCGCGTTTATCTACAGACAGGCGAACTTAACCTTTCGCACAACCAAACGTCCGATAGTCGCGCCCATCAAACGGACAGTGTCTAAACGGAAGAGGTCGTGATGGAAGGGGCAAACCAGCAGGCGCAAGCGCGTTCCGGCGTAGCGGCGGGTGATCCATTGGCGAAGATTGCGTCCTTCATGGCGCGCCATGGCATAGCCGGTCTGCCGCGCAATTTCGACATCGTGCACGAAGCCTTCGGCGGTCAAAATCCCGAACTCGCCCGCGAGCTTGCAGCGCTCGGCGCCCAACCCAGCCAATATGGTCTCGACCAGCTCGGCCTGAAGCACCGGCTAGCCGGCCATTGCGGCATGCAGGCGGAACGCCTGCAATCGGAGGCGCTGACGACCCTGTCGCGGATCAAGGAGCAGATTGCACTTGGCCTGACCCAGAAACGCAGTTTTGCCCGATCCGTGGAGACCGTTGCACGCGCCATCAAGGAAGATCTGAACCAGGGCATCGACCAGTTGTTGGGCGAACTCGACCTGTTGTCATCGGTCGCGACCCAGATGGTCAATGCGGAAACCCTGTTGGCCAATGAGATCGCAGCAGGCATCGATGTTCTGACGCAGGCAGACCGGGCGGCACGCGCGGCGAAGGGTCTGGCTCTGCGCGATCGGCTGACGGGCCTGCCGAACAGGGTTGCCTTCTTCCAGCAACTTGACGGCGTCTATGGTGTGGACAGTACCAGTGCTGCCCTAATCCTGATCGAGGTCCCCGACCTTGCCGGCATCCAGCAGCAATATGGCGAAGAGGCCGCAACCAAGCTGATCAAAAAGCTCGCAACGATCTTCCGCAAGACGATCAAGAAACATGACTATGTGGCCCGCATCGAGATTGGCACCTTTGCCTTCCTGTTTTCCGATGTCAGCGCGGATGACGCCCATGTCATTGCCGAGCGGCTCTATAGCGCGGCCGAAAACAACCTCGTATTCGCCACGGAAAACAGCAATGACGCTGGCGGTCTCGCCCTGGCAATCGGCCATGCGCTGAGCACCGATACGCAGGACGGGCTACAATTGCTGGCGCTGGCGGAGACAGCCGTACAGATGGCCCGCGTCAATCCGCGCCAGCCGATCATTGGTCATCGCCCTGCAGGGCGGCGGGTGGCCTGACGGCCATTCTGCCCGCCCGCTTGCCTTTGGCCGAAACATCGGCCAAAACGCCGGCATGATCACGATCAACGACATCTCTGCCCGCATCGCCGGACGCCTGCTCATCGACCATGCCACCGTCTCCTTGCCTGCGGGCACCAAGGCCGGTCTCGTCGGCAAGAATGGCGCCGGGAAATCGACGCTGTTCAAAATCATCACAGGCGACCTGTCAGCCGAGACCGGCAATATCTCGATCCCGAGAAATGCCCGTATCGGCCAGGTGGCGCAGGAAGCGCCGGGCACGGAAGAATCGCTGATCTCGATCGTGCTTTCGGCTGACAAGGAACGGGCAGCCCTGCTGGCGGAAGCCGAACACGCAACGGACGCGCACCGGATCGCCGAAATTCAGACCCGGCTTGCCGATATCGGCGCGCACTCAGCCGAAGCGCGTGCCGCCACCATTCTGTCGGGCCTCGGGTTCGATCATGAGGCACAGCAGCGCCCTGCCTCGTCCTTTTCCGGCGGCTGGCGCATGCGTGTCGCGCTCGCAGGCGTGCTGTTTTCCGAACCCGACCTGCTGCTGCTCGACGAACCGACCAACTATCTCGACCTCGAAGGTTCGATGTGGCTGGAAGATTATGTGCGTCGCTATCCGCACACCGTCATCATCATCAGCCATGACCGCGACCTGCTGAACACCGCGGTCAATTCGATCGTGCATCTCGACCAGAAGAAACTCACCTTCTATCGCGGCGGCTATGACCAGTTCGAGCGGCAGAAGGCCGAAAACGACGAATTGCAAACCAAGGCCAAGGTGAAGAACGATGCGGCGCGCAAGCACCTGCAGAGCTTCATCGACCGCTTCAAGGCCAAGGCGACCAAGGCCAAGCAGGCGCAGAGCCGCGTCAAGGCACTGGAACGCATGGGCACGGTTGCGGCCGTGATCGAGGATCACGTCCAACCGATCAGCTTCCCGGCGCCGGAAAAGCAGCCAGCCTCACCGATCATCGCCATTGCAGGCGGCGTGGTCGGCTATGAACCGGGCAAGCCGATCCTGAAGAACATCAACCTGCGCATCGACAATGACGACCGCATCGCGCTGCTCGGCTCGAACGGCAACGGCAAGTCGACCTTCGCCAAATTCATTTCCGGGCGACTTCAAGCCCAGGCCGGCGAACTGAAGCTGGCGCCGTCCCTGAAGATCGGCTTCTTCGCCCAGCACCAGTTGGACGACCTGATCCCGGACCAGACCCCCGTCGAGCATGTGCGGCGATTGATGCCGACCGAACCGGAGGCCAAGGTTCGCGCCCGCGTTGCGCAGATGGGCCTGCTGACGGAAAAGATGGCGACACCCGCCAAGGACCTGTCCGGCGGTGAAAAGGCGCGGCTGCTGATGGGCCTTGCCGCCTTCCACGCCCCCAACCTCCTGATCCTCGACGAGCCGACCAACCATCTCGACATCGACAGCCGCAAGGCGCTGATCGAAGCGCTCAACGACTACGAGGGCGCGGTCATCCTGATCAGCCATGATCGCCATCTGATCGAGGCGACCGTCGATCGGCTATGGCTGGTCAACAACGGAACCGTGACCAGTTTCGACGGCGATATGGAAGAGTATCGCAGCCTGATCGTCTCCTCCGGCAAGAGGTCTGCCGAGAAGGAAAAGACAGACACTGGAGCCGAACAGGTCAATAAGGCAGAACAGCGCAAGGCGGCAGCAGACAGGCGCGCCAGCCTCGCGCCGCTGAAGAAAAAGATCAATGAAATCGAGTCGGTAACGAAGAAACTGGAGACGTTGATTCAGGCGCTTGATGCAGAGCTTGCGGATCCGGTGCTTTACGAAAAGGCGCCGGCCAAGGCTGCCGAAAAGGCCAGGCAGCGTGGCGAAGCCGCGGCAAAACTGTCGGCGGCCGAAGAACAATGGCTGGAACTGTCCGCAGAATATGAGGACGGCATGGCCGGCTGATTGCCGGCCTTCCGACGTCTCTCGCCACGCTCGGGGTCAATGCCCGTAGCACAGTCCCGATCGGGGCAGACCGAAGGCCTCAGGCCTTCTTTTCCCAGCGGCCTTCCGTCGTCTGCTGCCAATAGGTCAAAGCGTGTCCCTCGCCCTTGAGGCGCTTCCACTGGCCACGCGCCGCCTCCAGCTGCGGCTGGTCATAGCCATCGAAGACAAACACGACACGGTCATAGTCGAGGACCGGCGGCGGCTCGGCACCGTCGATCATGAAGCGCACGGTCGCGTTGTTGATATTGTCGGGCAGCACCGTCAGCAGAATGGGCTGGCTGTCTGGCGCTTCTCCGTCATCGGTGCCATGCGGCAGGAAGCTGTCTTCCCGGTAGACCCACAAATGCTGATCGAGCGCATCACGCAGATCCTCATCGCTGGTCTGGACCGTGACCCTCCAGCCGCGCTCGATGCTTTTCTCCAGCAACGGCGGGAGAGCATCCTCCAGCTTTGATTCCGTCAGGTGATAAAAGAGTATTTCTGCCAAAAGTCCTGCCCCTTGCGATGTCAGGCTTCGTAGCTGGCGCGAACCAACTCGTCGAGCAGGCGCACGCCGAAGCCGGAGCCCCAGGACTGGTTGATCTCGTCCGACGGCGAGCCCATGGCCGTGCCGGCGATGTCGAGATGCGCCCATGGCGTATCCTTAACGAAGCGCTTGAGGAACTGTGCGGCGGTGATCGAGCCCGCGTGACGACCACCGGTGTTCTTCATGTCGGCGAATTTGGAATCGATCAGCTTGTCATAGTCCTTGCCGAGCGGCATGCGCCACAACCGCTCCTTGGTGGTCAGGCCGGCCGACAAAAGATTTTCCGCCAGTTCGTCGTCATTGCAGAACAGGCCGGCATGGAGATTGCCGAGCGCCACCAGGATAGCACCGGTGAGCGTTGCGAGATTGATCATGAATTCCGGGGCGAAGCGCTCATTGCAATACCAGAGCGCATCGCAGAGAACGAGACGGCCTTCGGCATCGGTATTGATGACCTCGATCGTCTGGCCGGACATCGAGGTTACAATGTCACCCGGACGCTGGGCATTGCCATCGGGCATGTTTTCGACAAGCCCGATGATACCGATGACATTGGCTTTCGCCTTGCGCGCGGCAAGCGTATGCATCAGACCGGTCACGGCCGCTGCACCACCCATGTCGCCCTTCATGTCTTCCATGCCGCCCGCCGGCTTGATCGAGATGCCGCCGGTGTCGAAGACGACGCCCTTGCCGATAAATGCGATCGGCTTGTCCTTCGCCTTGCCGCCATTCCAATTCATGATGACGAGACGCGGCGGGCGGGCGGAGCCCTGGGCAACGCCGAGCAGCGCGCCCATGCCGAGCTTCTTCATTTCCTTTTCGGTCAGGATCTCGATCTCGACGCCGAGCTTCTCGAGTTCCTTCGCCTTGGCGGCAAATTCCAGCGGGCCGAGGATATTGGCAGGCTCATTGACCAGGTTGCGGGCCAAAATCACGCCCTCGGCAACAGCTTCGGCTTCGGCAAACGCCTTCTTTGCTGCACCGGCATCCGCCGTGACGATGGTGACCTTGATGGTCTTCTCATTCACCTTGCCGTCGTCGTCATCAGACTTCTTGGTGGTCTTGTAGTTGTCGAACTTGTAGGCGCGCAGCAGCATGCCAAGTGCGAAATCGGCCGCGGCCTTCGGCGAGACCGCAAGACCCGGCACATCGAGATAGACCGTGGCCTTTTCAGCCCCCTTCAGTGCCGCCGTCGCAACACCACCGGCGCGAAGCCAGTCGTGGGCGGTCAGTGCCTCGGCCTTGCCGAGACCGATCACGACCAACCGGTCGGCTTCAGAACCGTGCGGCGCGACAATATCGAGTGTCGCCATGGCCTTTCCGGTGAACTTTCCGACCTTGGCTGCGCGCGCATAAACGCCGGCTGGATCTGCGTCCGTAACACCTGCCGGCAGGTCGGCTTCCACCGTCTTGAGCAAGATTGCAGCGCCACCGCTGACGGCCTGAGACTTGGTGAAGGCGATTGTGAGCTTTGCAGACATGGTGTTTCCCCTGGCCTGGTTAGGGCTGATAGATATGCCGCGATCATCGCCTTTTCAGCCGCGAAGGCAAGGGCATGGCGAACCGTAAGTGGCTGTATCCCCGTCTGATCTCGCGCCGAGAACGGCGCATTCCTTGGGCACTGCGTCGCGGAAATCACGCTGTTTAAAAAAAACGGAACATGAAGGGGGAAAAAATCCTGTTCGCGGTCGCCAAATGGCCGCAAGCGTCGTAGAGACAAGCTCCTAAATCGCAGACGGGCCTCCCGGTTCGTCTTCAGGAAACCGCATGAAGCTTCTTGAACTCTATATCCTGCGACGTGTCGTGCAGATGTTCCTCACCGCCTTGCTGCCGGTGCTGGCGATCATTTGGACGACTCAGGTCCTGGCACGCATCAATCTGGTGACAGACAGCGGTCAGTCGGTCGGATCGTTCATGACGCTTGCGACGCTGATCCTGCCGACGATTGTGTCCGCCGTCCTGCCGTTCGCGCTGGTGATCGGCATCACGCAGACCCTGACGGCGATGAACAATGATTCCGAACTGGCGGTCATCGATGCGGCTGGCGCCGCGCGGGGAACCATCCTGCGGCCGATCATTACCATGGCAGTCGTCCTCAGCGTGTTTTCCTTCGCGATGATCAACTTCGTCGAGCCGAAAATGCGCGTCAATGTGCGCGAGATGATCGCAGCCGCCTATGCCGACCTGCTGTCCACCGTGATCGAGGAAAAATCCTTCCGCCGGCTGGATGAAGGGCTCTATATCCAGATTTCCGAGCGTCAGGGACGTATCCTGAAGGGTCTTCTGGTCGCCGATTCCCGCGACCCGGCATCCGCCTTCATCTACTATGCCCGTGAAGGTGCGGTGGAAGAAAACGGTCAGGCACTTTTGATGCGCGACGGCGAGGTTCAGCGCAAGACCGTGGAAGGCAATGTCACGGTCATCCGCTTCGATTCCTATTCCTTCGACCTCTCCGAGCTTTCAAGCAACCGGGGACAGGCGCGCCTGAATTCCGGCGACCGGAACCTTGCATTCCTCCTCAATCCCGATCCCAATGATCCGCAGTACAAGGAACGCCCCGGAAAATATCATGCCGAGCTTCATCGCCGCATGAGCGTGTGGCTATTTCCCTTGGCGTTTGCATTGATCTCATTGGTCATTTGCGGCGACGCCCGATCGCATCGTGAGGCACGGCTGCATCCGATGGCCGCCTCGCTGCTGCTGACGCTTGGCCTCTTCTGGATGTCCAACTATACGGTTTCCCTGGCGGAACAGGCGAGCGCCACCACCCCGCTGATCTACATGGTTCCGCTATCGGCCATCCTCCTGTCGGGCTGGGCGCTCTACAGCGGCAAGCGCCTGAGCTTGCCGAAGCCGATTGCAAACATGCTGACACGCCTTCAGGCGCGGCTGCGCAAACTGACACCGCAGGATGAAAGCTCCAGCGCCGGAGGTGCGGCATGATCCGGACACTCGGCCGCTACTTCTTCCGCCGCTACATGATGACGGCCTTCTGGTTCTTTGTTGGCGTGATGTCGCTCGTCTTTTTGATCGACTTCACGGAGTCTTCGGGTCGCTTCGGTTCCTTGCCCGGCGCTTCGGTGACCGGCACTCTGCTGTTGACCGCATTGCGACTGCCGCTGATCATCCAGCAGACCGTTCCGTTCATTGGACTGTTTGTCGGCATGACGACCCTGATTGCACTGAACCGCAAGTCGGAACTGGTCGTCGCGCGTGCGGCCGGCATCTCTGCATGGCAGTTCATGATGCCATTCCTGTTCGGTGCATTCCTGATCGGACTTGCCACCACACTGCTGATCAATCCGCTTGCCGCCTATGGCCAGAGCAAGGCTCTGTCGCTGGAGGCGGAATGGCGCGAAGGCTCCAATCGCACATCGACCGTGTCCGTGCCGTGGCTGCGTCAGATCAGTGGCGATACCGACGTTGCCATGGGTGCACGCACGGTTCTGGAGGGCGGAACACAGCTCGTCGATGCGGTGCTGATCCACTTCGATTCCGAGGGTCGAATTGCGCTGCGGCAGGACGCACGCACAGCGAACTTGAAAGATGGTTACTGGCTTCTTAACGATGTCCTGGAGACCCGTCCCGGCGAGATACAGAAAAGGCTCGCGACAGCCCAGGTTGCTACAAACCTCCAGAAGGACTTCATCCAGGAGCGTTTGGCACAACCGGAAACCGTTGCTTTTTATGATCTTTTTCAGAAAATCCGAGTGGCCCGTTCTTTTGGGGTCCCCACACAGGCACTGGAAACGCAGTTTCATTCCCTGCTCTCCATGCCCTTTCTTCTCGTTGCAATGACCCTGATCGCCGCAACCGTGTCCATAAAGTTCAGCCGGTTTAACCAATCCCGCTCCGTGATTCTGGGTGGAATCGTTTCAGGCTTCGTGCTTTATGTTGCAACAGTGCTCGTAAAAGCATTCGGAAGCAGCGGCGTGATGCCGCCATATGTTGCGACCTGGGTACCAGTTGTCGTAGCCATGGCATTGGGAGCAACGATTCTGCTTCACAAGGAGGATGGTTAGTGGCGGTAAAAGACCGCGGGAATATCAGAAGGCTCACCGTAGCCCTGCTGACGAGCGTTGCTGTGTGTGCGATTCCGCCTGCAGGGCAATTCGCTTTTGCGCAGGACGCGAGCCAGACCTCCGCATTGAATCCCAATCTTCCCGAAGACGCCAAGCTCCTGCTTGCCGCCAACGAACTCATTTATGACAAGGATGCCGAGCGGGTTTCCGCCACCGGCGCCGTTCAGATCAATTATGCGGGCTACCAGATGGTTGCCCGACGCGTGGACTATGACCAGAAGAGCGGACGCGTCACCGCGTCCGGAAACATCGAGCTGATCGAACCCGGCGGCAACCGGATCTATGCCGAGTCGCTCGACGTCACCGACAATTTCGCCGACGGATTCATCCAGGCGCTACGGATCGAGACATCGGACAATACCCGTGTTGTCGGCGAAAGTGCCGAGCGCGTCGGCGGCACGCAGATGATCCTGCACAAGGGTGTCTACACGGCTTGTCTGCCCTGCGCCGAAAACCCGGAACGCCCGCCGCTCTGGCAGGTGAAGGCCGAGCGCGTTGTCCAGGACGGCAAGAAGCATACCGTGCGGCTGGAAAAGGCCCGGTTCGAACTGTTCGGCTATTCACTGGCGACGCTGCCGTTCATCGAAGTGCCCGACAATACGGTCAAGCGTAAGACGGGTTTCCTTTTCCCCGAAATGCGGACCTCCGAAAACCTCGGATTCGGCATCGCTGTCCCATATTACATTGCGATCGCGCCTGATCGCGACGCCACGATCACGACGACCGGTTATACGGATCAGGGTGCATTGCTCGAAGTCGAACTGCGTCAGCGTTTTGAAAAAGGCGAGGCCAATTTGCGCTTCGCCGGCATCGACCAGATGAACCCCGACCGCTTCACCAGCAACACAAGCGACGCAAACCGCGACGTACGTGGTCTTGTCGCGTCCAAGGGAGCCTTCAGGATCAATCCGCGCTGGACCTTCGGCTGGGATGTGATGCTGCAAAGCGACAACAACTTTGCCCGGACCTATTCGCTCAACGGTCTCGACGAATCCACGCATACGAATACGGCCTATCTGGTCGGTCAGGGCGAGCGCAATTTCTTCGACATGCGCGGCTACTATTTCGACGTGCAGGATGCCGACGTCAACGACACGGCTGAGAAGCAGCAGGCGGTCGTCCTTCCGACGATCGACTACAACTACTATGCGCCAGAGCCCGTTGCCGGCGGCCAACTCTCTGGCACATTGAATTTTACCTCGTTGTCGCGGTTTGACGGTGACGAAGCGCTGATCGACACGAATGGCGACGGCATTGGTGATTTCACGCGCTTTCGCGGCCTGAAGGGGAATTCCACCCGGCTTTCGGCCGAAGCGGAATGGGAACGGACGTTCAGTGCGCCCGGCGGCCTGCAGCTCACGCCATTGCTTGCGGCTCGTGGCGATGCTTTCGGTCTGTCGATGGATGCGCCGGTGGGCTACACCGGAAATTACACGACCGACGATGCCGCGACCCGCTACATGCTGACCGCTGGTCTTGAGGCGCGCTATCCGTGGCTGATCACGACCAACAACAGCAGCCATATCTTCGAGCCAATTGCACAGATTTACGTACGTAACGACGAGCAGATGGCCGGCGAACTGCCCAATGAAGACGCACAGAGCTTTGTCTTCGATGCGGCCAACCTGTTCGAGCGTGACAAATTCACAGGCTATGACCGTGTCGAAGGGGGCACACGTGCCAACCTCGGCATTCGCTATACCGGAAGTTTCGACAATGGTGTGGGCCTGCGCGGTATCCTGGGCCAGTCCTTCCATCTTGGCGGAGTGAACTCGTTCGCAACCGACGACCTCGTTGCCGTCGGATCGGATTCCGGCCTGGAAACCGATGCGTCAGACTACGTGGCCATGGCCGGTGTCGATCTGCCATTCGGCGTGTCGCTCAGCACCAGCGTGCGTCTCGACGAAAAGACGCTGGAACTGCGCCGCACCGATGCAACGGCCGCCTACACGTCGGATCGCTTGCAGACGAGCCTGACTTTCACACAGCTCGACGCGCAGCCGGAATACGGCTTTGATGAGGAAAACCAGGCGATCAGTTCGTCGGCTTCGGTCAAGATCAACGAGTTCTGGTCGGTTTATGGCTCGGTGAACTATGACATCGACGCGGATGTGTTCAACCGTCGCAGCATCGGCATCTCCTATGCTGACGAGTGCACCGTTCTGTCGATCGGCTACACCGACAAATACGATCCAGATGACTCGTCTGCGAGCGACTGGACGATTGGTGGTCGACTGGTGTTCCGGACACTCGGCGAGATCAAACTCAGCGACAATTCGTTCGAGTAAGCGATCGTCTATATGAGGTCATTGTTTTGCCGCATGTATTGTGCAATCCCTGCGGCAGTCTTTTGGTCAACATGAAAAATTGAACCGGTCAGCGCTCGTGGCTGGTCGGGGAAAGGATTACAGATGGCTTCTGCGAAACAAGGGACAAGCTTCATGCTTGCCGCAGTAATCGCGCTGTCCCTCAGTGTCAGCCCCACAGCGTTCACGGCCCCGGCTCAGGCAGCGACTTCGGTTGTGGCCGTGGTCAACAAGACGGCCATCACAAGCGGCGACGTCGCGCGGCGGGCCGCCTTCCTGCGTCTGCAGCGCCGAGGCGGCAACACACAGAAGCTCGCCAAGGAACAGCTTGTCGATGAAGCCCTGAAACGTCAGGAGATTTCGCGTGTTGGCATGTCGGTCAGCACGAGCGATGTCGACGCCGCGTTCGAGCGCTTTGCCTCGTCCAACAAGATGACCTCAGCGCAGCTCAGTGGCGTTCTCGATCAGGCCGGCGTCGGTGCGGCGCATTTCAAGGCCTATATCGCGGTGTCGATGAGCTGGCCGCGACTGGTCAATGCGCGCTATGCAGCCGGCTCGAAGAACAAGCTCTCCAACCAGGAACTTGTGACCCGTCTGCTGGAAAAGAAGGAGAAGCCGGTCACCACCGAGTATTTCCTGAAGCAGATCATCTTCGTCGTCCCTGCGTCGAAAAAAGGCATTGCCGGCAAGCGCAAGGCCGAAGCGGAAAAGTCACGCGCCTCCTTCCCCGGTTGCGACCAGGCCATGGTGTTTGCCAAGAACTATCTGGATGTGTCCGTGCGCGATCTCGGCCGCGTGCTCGAGCCTGAGCTTCCGCCGGATTGGAAGCCCCTGATCGAGAAGGCCAGCGGTGGCACCACAGCGACCCGGGTGACCGAGCGCGGGGTCGAATATCTGGCAATCTGCAACCAGCGCCAGGTTTCCGACGACGTGGCAGCCGAGGTTGTTTTCCGCGCCGAGGATCTCGGCAAGGAAAGCGAGGGGCAGAACCCCGATTCCGACAAGTATCTCGAAGAGCTTCGGTCCAAGGCTCAGATCGTCATCCAGTAACAAGGCTGAAGCCGACATATGACCGATGCCCTTCTTCCGCTCGCACTGAGCCAAGGCGATCCTGCAGGCATCGGTCCGGATATAGCGTTGCAAGCCTGGCTTCGGCGCGAAGCGCTCGATCTGCCGCCTTTCATGTACATTGGCGATGCTGAGGTACTTCGGATTCGGGCACGTCAGCTGGAGCTTGACGTCAGGATCCAGGAAGCGGATATCGGCGATACCGCCGCCGTGTTCGCCTCGGCTTTGCCGGTTTTCAACATAGCGACCGGCACCGAAGTTTTGGCCGGATCGCCGCATGTCGCCAATGCAAAAGGCACGATCAGCGCCATCGAGACCACCGTGCAATTCTGCTTCGATGGTAGAGCACGGGGTGTCGTGACCAATCCGATTGCCAAGTCGGTGCTCTATGAAGCTGGGTTCGGCTTTCCCGGCCACACCGAATTCCTCGCGGATCTTGCGGCCAGGCATGTCGGTCATCCGGTCACGCCGGTGATGATGCTTGCCGGACCCAAGCTGCGGGCGGTGCCTGTCACCATACACATTCCGATCAAGGACGTACCTGACGCGCTGACACAGTCGTTGATCGTCGAGACCTGCCGAATTGTCGCGCATGACTTGAAGCAGCGCTTCGGCATTGCCACGCCGCGACTTGCCGTGGCAGGGTTGAACCCGCATGCGGGCGAAGGCGGTGCCATCGGGCATGAGGATGACGATATCATCCATCCGGCGATCGGAACCCTGCGCGACGAAGGCATCGATGCCTTCGGTCCTCTGCCGGCCGACACGATGTTCCATGATGAGGCCCGCCAGCGCTACGACGTGGCCGTCTGCATGTATCACGATCAGGCGCTGATCCCGGCAAAGGCGCTCGGCTTCGACGACAGTGTCAATGTCACGTTGGGCCTGCCTTTTGTGCGTACATCCCCGGATCACGGCACAGCCTTCGGGCTCGCCGGAACCGGCCTTGCCCGCGAGCACAGCCTCGTTGCCGCGATCCGAATGGCTGACAAGATCAGCCGCATATCGAAAGTACAGTTCTGATGGCCGCACTGGATGGTTTGCCGCCGCTTCGCGACGTGATTGCCAGGCATGGCCTGGATGCGAAGAAGGCGCTTGGGCAGAACTTTCTGCTCGACCTCAACCTTACCCAGAAGGTTGCTCGAACAGCCGGCTCGCTGGAAGGCGTCACCGTCTTCGAAGTCGGGCCTGGTCCCGGTGGATTGACTCGCGCCATCCTTGCGCTTGGTGCCAAGAAGGTGATTGCTGTCGAGCGCGATCCGCGCTGCCTTCCGGCGCTGGCCGAAGTGGCTGAACACTATCCCGGCCGTCTTGAGGTGATCGAAGGCGACGCGATGAAGACCGACTTCGAGTCTATGGCGGCAGACGGCCCGGTAAAGATCATTGCAAACCTGCCGTATAACGTCGGCACGCAACTGCTGATCAACTGGCTGCTGCCACGGCAATGGCCGCCATTCTGGCAATCGCTGACGCTGATGTTCCAGAAGGAAGTCGGGCAGCGGATCGTCGCGAATGAGGACGACAACCATTACGGCCGACTTGGGGTTCTGTGCGGTTGGCGCACCGAGTCGCATATGGCCTTCGACCTTCCGCCCCAAGCATTCACGCCACCGCCCAAGGTCACCTCCACAGTGGTGCACCTGACGCCGCGCCTCAATCCGCTACCCTGCGATCCCGACAAGCTCGAGAAAGTCACCATGGCGGCATTCGGTCAGCGGCGTAAGATGCTGCGGCAGAGCCTGAAGCCCGTCGGTGGTGAGGCCCTGCTGGCCAAAGCGGATATCGATCCGAAACGCCGTGCTGAAACGCTGAGCGTCGAGGAATTCTGCCGGCTCGCCAATCTGCTGTGAGCCGCTGTCTTGCGCGGAAATCAATCCGTGTAAACAGGACCGCCTCGACAAGAGACATACCCGATCTTTTCCGGGTTTACGGCACGGCAGCGTTTCAGCGTGATGCCCCCGGGCTTGCACGACCTTCCTGCGTTCGAGATCAGCATGAAAACGACGCGGATAAGCGAGATCGCGGATCCTAAAGCGTGGAATATTCCCCGGTACTCTGGTTCAAGGATGGTCTGGATGTCGCCTCCGGCTTGGCACCGGCAAGGATCTTGATGTCCGCGCCAGCTTGAACCCAAACAATCTGTAACTCGGACTTTGAGGAAAACGACGTGGTGCAATCTCGCCCAAATATCCTGATCCTGATGGTGGACCAGTTCAACGGCACGCTCTTTCCCGACGGGCCAGCCGAATTTCTCCACGCACCACATCTGAAGAAGCTCGCGAAACGCTCCGTGCGTTTCGCCAACAGCTATACGGCCAGCCCCCTCTGTGCGCCTGCCCGTGCCTCCTTCATGTCCGGCCAGCTGCCGAGCCGCACGCGGGTCTACGACAACGCGGCGGAATTCTCCTCGGACATCCCGACCTTTGCACATCACCTGAGGGCCGCGGGCTATCAGACCAGCCTGTCCGGCAAGATGCATTTCGTCGGACCGGACCAGTTGCACGGCTTCGAGGAGCGGCTGACCACCGACATCTATCCGGCCGACTTCGGGTGGACTCCGGATTACACCAAGCCCGGCGAACGGATCGACTGGTGGTATCACAATCTCGGTTCGGTCACCGGCGCCGGTGTCGCCGAGATCACCAACCAGATGGAGTATGACGACGAGGTCGCCTATCATGCGAACCGCCGGCTCTACGATCTGTCGCGCGGCCAGGACGATCGCCCCTGGTGTCTGACCGTCAGCTTCACCCATCCGCACGACCCCTATGTCGCGCGTCGCAAATACTGGGATCTTTACGACGATTGCCCGGAACTGGCGCCGACGGTCGGTCCGATTGCCTATGAGGATCAGGATCCTCATTCCAGGCGCCTGATGGATGCCTGCGATCACACCGCCTTTGCCATCACCGACGAGAACGTTCAACGCGCCCGCCAGGGCTATTTCGCCAATGTTTCCTATGTCGATGACAAGATCGGCGAGATACTCGACGTGCTCGAACGCACCCGCATGGCCGACAACACGGTGATCCTGTTCGTCTCGGACCATGGCGACATGCTCGGCGAGCGCGGGTTGTGGTTCAAGATGAACTTCTTCGAAGGCTCGGCCCGCGTGCCGCTGATGATGTGCGTTCCGGGTCTGGAACCACGTCTGGTGACGCAGCCCGTGTCGACCCTCGACGTGACGCCGACCGTTGCCGGACTTGCCGGTATCGACATCTCGACGCTTGCGCCATGGACCGACGGCGAAGACCTGATGCCGCTGGCGACCGCGACAGGCGGACGCGGCCCGGTGCCGATGGAATATGCGGCTGAGGGCTCGATCGCACCACTCGTCGGCATCCGGGACGGCAAATTCAAGCTGACCCTCTGCGACGTCGATCCTCCGATCCTGGTCGATCTGGACGCCGATCCGCAGGAACTGGTCAATCTGGCCGATGATCCGGCCCATGCCGAGGTTTTCGCGCAGTTGAAAGCCAAGGCCTTGGCCCGTGGCGATCTTTCACGCTTCGATGCCGCCGTCCGCGAGAGCCAGGCGCGCCGCCATGTCGTCTATGCAGCACTTCGCAACGGCGCCTACTTCCCGTGGGACTACCAGCCGCTGCAAAAGGCCTCCGAGCGCTACATGCGCAACCACATGGACCTGAACATACTGGAAGAGAGCCAGCGCTTCCCGCGCGGTGAATAGTCGAAAAAAGCCGGCACGGGATGTTACACCCGTGCCGGCCAAAACCTGGAGCCGATGCCTTTGATCAGGCGATCAGGCCTTCGACGAAATCAAACAGGCCGTGGCGGCGGTCGCGGCGCAGGCGCTCGGCCTTGACGATCGACTGCACGGCATCGAAAGCCGACTGCAGATCGTCGTTGACGATCACATAGTCGTATTCGCGCCAATGGGCGATCTCTGCCCGGGAATTCGCCAGACGCGTCTGGATGACCTCCTCCGTGTCTTCGGCGCGGCGATGCAGGCGCGACTGGAGCTCGGCCATGGTCGGCGGCAGGATGAAGATCGACACGACATCGACCGACATCTTTTCCTGCAACTGCTGGGCGCCCTGCCAGTCGATGTCGAACAGCATGTCCCGGCCTTCACCCATCGCGGTTTCAACCGCTTCGCGCGGCGTACCGTAGTAATTCCCGTGCACCTGCGCCCATTCGAGCAGCGAGTCGCTGTCGCGCAAACGTTCGAATTCCCGCTGGGAAACGAACTGGTAGTGCACGCCCTCGATTTCACTCTGGCGGCGCTGGCGAGTGGTGACGCTGACCGACAGGCCGATCTGCTTGTCCTTGTCCATCAGCGTGCGCGCAATGGTGGATTTCCCGGCGCCGGACGGCGAGGAGATGACCAGCATCAGGCCCCGCCTGGCGATCTTGACGTGTGCGGGCGCAATGTCGGCCATAAACTACTCCAGATTTTGAACCTGTTCCCGGAACTGGTCGATGACGACCTTGAGTTCTATGCCGGCGGAGGTTACCGCGACGGCATTCGATTTGGAACAGATCGTATTTGATTCTCGGTTAAATTCTTGTGCTAGGAAATCGAGTTTGCGGCCAATCGGACCGCCTGTGGCCAACAATTCGCGCGCGGCAATCACATGCGCCTTCAGCCGGTCGATCTCCTCGCGCAGATCGGCCTTGGTTGCAAGCAGGGCAATCTCGGAATGCAGCCGATCGCGATCAAGGCCGGATGTGTTGTCGAGAATGGCGGCCAACTGGTTTTCCAACCGGCGACCGATCTCATCCGGCTGCCGGGAAGGATCCGCTTCGATCCGAAGCGCCAGTTCCTCGATCCGGGTGATGTGGTCTTCAAGCACGCGACGCAGGGCATCGCCTTCACTGGCCCGCATGTCGACCAGAGCGGCGACGGCACGCTCAAGCCCCGCGACAATGTCGCCATCGCGAGCAGCGATCGCCGCCTCGTCATCGGTCGCCTCACGCAGATCGACAAGGCCGCGGATCGACAGGAGCGTGTCGAGGCGCAGCGGCGCCGGATCGATCAGGCCGGGGCCGAGTTCGTCGCGCAGCCGCAACACCGCGTCGAGGGCATCGCGATTGAGCACGGCTTCGACCCGGTTCTCGCTGACGGTCAGCGACAGACCGGCCTGCAGGTTGCCGCGCGTCAGGCGCTCGGTGACCAGGCGTCGAACCTCGGTCTCCAGGTGCTCAAGCCCCTGGGGCAATCGCGCCCGGATATCGAGCCCTTTGCCGTTGACCGAGCGGAATTCCCAGGCCCAGCGATAGCGCCCTGTCGTTCCTTCATTGCGGGCAAAGCCCGTCATGGATTGCAGCATCATTGGCCGTGCCCCCTTGCCCGGTCGTCAGTTCTTCTTGGCCTGCGGATCCACTTCCGGCGCAACATCCAGTGTTGCAGGCGGATTGGCGGCACGCTCGGCTTCGAGCTTGCGCCAACGACGGACATTGGCATTGTGCTCCTCAAGCGTGGCGGCAAAGATGTGTCCCCCGGTGCCGTCCGCAACGAAGTAGAGATCCTTGGTCTTCCACGGATGCGCAACGGCTTCAAGCGCTGCGCGGCCCGGATTGGCGATCGGTGCCGGTGGCAGGCCCTTGATCACATAGGTGTTGTAGGGCGTTTCCTTCTTGATATCGGACTGGAAGATCGGCCGGTCGGCCGGCTTTCCGTCACCACCGAAAAGGCCGTAGATGATCGTCGGATCGGACTGCAGGCGCATGCCCTTGGCGAGGCGGTTGATGAAGACCGAAGCCACGTGGGCGCGTTCGTCGTCCTTGCCTGTTTCCTTCTCGACGATCGAGGCGAGCGTGATGAACTCTTCCTTGGTCTTGAACGGAAGATCGGGATCGCGCCGCTCCCAGATCTGATCGATCAGGCGCTGCTGGGCTGCGGCCATCTGGCTGACGATCTCGGCGCGATTGGTGCCACGCGAAAACTTGTAGGTGTCCGGACGCAGGCTGCCTTCGGCTGGCAGTTCGGTGGGCAGGTCGCCTTCCAGAACAGCGTCTTCCGCCAGACGCTGGAACATCTGCTTGACGGTCAGGCCTTCCGGCAGGGAGACCGAATACAGGATCGACTTGCCCGACTGCAGCAGTTCGGTCACTTCCTTCATCGACGCGCCCGCCTTGACCTCGTATTCGCCGGCCTTGAGCGTGTCGCCCTCTTCCAGGTAGGTCGCGGTCACGTAACGATAGATGCGGGCATCCGAAACGATGTTGTTGCGTTCGAGATTGTTGGCGATTTCAGCCAGGCCTGCGCCGCTGCGCACGACAAAGTTGGTGTTGGTCGCCAGCGGACCGGGCTTCTGGTAGCTGTCCATGACATAGAAGAAGCCGGCAACCGCAACCACGCCGACGAAAACGATCATCGTCATGACAAAATTGAGGAAAATCACGAGCTGGCTGCGGGCCTTGCGCGAACGGCGCGGCGGCTGCGGCACGCGTTCCGGGCGCAATGCCTCGTTTGGCGACTTGGGAATGATCGGTCCCTTTGTCGTCGCCTTGGCTTCGGCCTCGCGGCCAAAGGAAACACCGTTGTTCTGGCTACCGCCGTTCTGGCTGTTGTCGGTCACCGGCAATCCTTCTTTGTTTCGCTGTCGCTGCTCTTTCAGCCAGCAATGCGGCAAAATCCGGGTTATCGCTCAACGCAGTGCGTCGTGCGGGCGTCAGATTTCTATCCGCAAAAAAGGGGTGCGGGCAAGACCGGCACCCCCGTCATTCATGGTCAACGGCTGGCTTTGGACACCGGTTGCCTCTTTCGCCTCAGGCGTCGTAGCGGCGCAGGACCAGCGAGGCATTCGTGCCGCCGAAGCCGAAGGAATTCGACAGGGCAACATTGATGTCACGCTTGCGGGCCTTGTGCGGCACGAGATCGATTGCGGTCTCGACCTGGGGATTGTCGAGGTTCAACGTCGGCGGCGCAACATTGTCGCGGATCGCCAGCGCCGAGAAGATCGCCTCGACGGCGCCTGCGGCACCGAGAAGATGGCCGATGGCCGACTTGGTCGAGGACATCGAGATCTTCGAAGCGTGTTCGCCCACCAGGCGTTCGACGGCGCCGAGTTCGATCGTGTCGGCCATGGTCGAAGTGCCATGGGCATTGATGTAGTCGATATCGCCGGCCGTCAGACCGGCGCGCTTGAGCGCCATGGTCATGCAACGGAACGCGCCGTCGCCGTCTTCCGACGGAGCGGTGATGTGGAAGGCATCGCCCGACAGGCCATAACCGACGACTTCGGCATAGATCTTGGCGCCGCGCGCCTTGGCATGCTCGAGGTCTTCCAGCACGACAATACCGGCGCCCTCGCCCATAACGAAACCGTCGCGGTCCTTGTCATAGGGGCGCGAAGCCTTGGTCGGGTCATCGTTGCGGGCGGTCGACAGCGCCTTGCAGGCGGCAAAGCCGGCGAGCGAGATGCGGCTGATCGGTGATTCCGTGCCGCCGGCGACCATGACGTCGGCATCGCCGAGCGCAATCAGACGGGCGGCATCGCCAATGGCGTGCGCGCCGGTCGAACAGGCCGTCACGACGGAATGGTTCGGACCGCGCAGCTTGTGGCGGATCGAGACCTGGCCCGAGGCAAGGTTGATCAGGCGACCGGGAATGAAAAACGGCGACAGGCGGCGCGGGCCCTTGTCGCGCAGGATATGACCGGCTTCGACGATGCCCTCGAGACCGCCAATGCCCGAGCCGATCAGAACGCCCGTGGCGCACTGGTCGTCATAGGTCTTGGGTTCCCAACCGGCATCCTTCAGCGCCATGTCAGCGGCTGCGATCGCGTAAATGATGAAATTGTCGACCTTGCGCTGCTCTTTCAGTTCCATCCAGTCGTCGGGGCTAAAAGCACCCTCGCCTTCGGTTGGAATTCGGCAGGCAATCTTGGCCGGGAGGTCATCGACCTGAAATTCGGTGACCAGACGAGCACCGCTCTGGCCAGCCAGAAGGCGCGCCCAAGTCAGTTCCGTTCCGCATCCGAGAGGAGATACCATGCCGGTACCGGTGATAACGACACGTCTCATCGTCCGAGCCCATCCCACACTTTTGACCGCAGTCTTTTAAATACAGCAAGGCCCGCATGTCGCGGGCCCTGGCAGGATGGGTGGCCTCGGCCACCCTCCCGCATTATTTCTGTCGATTAGGCCTGGGCCTTCTCGATGAACTTGACAGCGTCGCCGACCGTCAGGATCGAATCTGCTGCATCGTCCGGAATTTCAACGCCGAATTCTTCTTCGAAGGCCATGACCAGTTCGACAGTGTCGAGCGAGTCGGCGCCCAGATCGTCGATGAAGCTCGCGCCTTCGACAACCTTTTCAGCGTCTACGCCGAGATGATCAATTACAATTTTCTTCACGCGTTCTGCGATATCGCTCATGTCGGTTTCCTCGACCTTCTTAATCTCATAGGGTGCCGTAATGGCGTCCCTGCCCTGCATTAGCCGGTGATCGTCAAAGACCCCACCAGCAAACCCGATCTGCTCCGCCTAGAGCAGTTTATGCAAACAAAAGCATAAACTTCGGCCCATAGAATGGAGCGACTGTTTACAGTCATGGCCCGCTTAACACGGTTTACCCGCGCCGCATAGCCAGAAATTCGCCCGCCGCGCTTGCTCAACATGCAATTTCGGCAAACGAAATCCAAGCGCCCGAAGGCGTCAGATCATCGCCATGCCGCCGTTGACGTGCAAGGTCTGGCCGGTCATGTAACCCGCCTCGGTGGAGGCGAGATAAAGAACGGCTGCGGCGATGTCCGAACCCACGCCCATGCGCTTCATCGGGATCGCGCCCATGATCGCTTCCTTCTGCTTCTCGTTGAGCTTGCCGGTCATGGCGCTCTCGATGAAGCCCGGCGCAACGCAGTTGACCGTCACGTTGCGGGTGGCGATTTCCTGGGCGAGCGACTTGGAGAAGCCGATCATGCCGGCCTTGGAGGCACAGTAATTGGCCTGGCCCGGATTGCCGGTCACGCCGACGATCGAGGTGATGTTGATGATGCGGCCATAGCGGCGGCGCATCATCGGATGCGTCAGTTCGCGGGTCAGCCGGAAGACGGAGGTGAGGTTCACTTCCAGAACAGCATCCCAGTCGGCGTCGCTCATGCGGACGAACAGGCCGTCCTTGGTGATGCCGGCATTGTTGACGAGGATATCGACACCGCCGAGTGCAGCTTCGGCCTTTTCGCCGAGCGCCTTGACTTCGTCTCGGTCAGAAAGATTTGCCGGGAAGATGTGCACGCGCTCGCGGAGTTCGGCGGCAAGCGCTTCCAGCTTCTCGACACGGGTGCCGTGCAGGCCGACGACAGCGCCCTGCTTATGCAGCAGGCGGGCGATCTCTTCGCCGAGGCCACCGGTTGCACCGGTCACGAGGGCCTTGCGGCCGGTCAGATCAAACATGATCACGTTCCTTATTGATCCAGGATTATCTTATCAGCCATTCAGCGCAGCGAGCGCTGCGTCGATGTCGGCTGGCGTGTTCACGGCAATGCCGGAAATATTCTTGTCGATGCGGCGCGCAAGACCGGTGAGGACCTTGCCGGAGCCTATTTCATAAAGCGTCGTGACGCCATTGGCGGCGAACCACTCAACCGTCTCGCGCCAGCGCACCTGGCCGGTCACCTGCTCGACCAGCAGACGGGCGATCTCGTCGGCTGACGTAACCGGGGCTGCGCGGACATTGGCGATCAGCGGCACGATCGGATCGTTCTTCTCAACGCCGGCAAGCGCGTCGCGCATGGCGTCGGCGGCCGGTGCCATCAGCGCCGAATGGAACGGTGCCGATACGGGCAGCATGATGGCGCGCTTGGCACCTTTTTCAGTGGCCAGTGCCGCCGCCTTTTCGACAGAAGCCTTTGCTCCGGAAATCACGAGCTGACCGCCGCCATTGTCATTGGCAATCTGGCATGGACCGACCGCCGAGGCTTCGATGCAGATCGACTGCACGTCGCCGTGTTCAAGGCCGATGATGGCGGCCATGGCGCCCGCGCCGACCGGAACCGCAGCCTGCATGGCATCGCCGCGAATGCGCAGAAGACGGGCGGTGTCGCCGATCGAGAAGGTCCCGGCCGCACAAAGCGCTGAATATTCGCCAAGCGAATGGCCGGCGACGAAGGAGATCTTCGACTTCAGGTCGAGGCCCTTGGCTTCCAGAACCTTGATGACGGCCATGGAAACAGCCATCAGTGCCGGCTGGGCATTGGCGGTCAGCGTCAGGGTTTCTTCCGGGCCGTTCCACATGACGTCGGACAGCTTCTGGCCAAGGGCATCGTCGACTTCCGCGAAAACGGCGCGCGCTTCGGGATAGGCATCGGCAAGGTCCTTGCCCATTCCAACGGCCTGGCTGCCCTGGCCGGGAAAGGTGAATGCGACTGTCATGGGCTTTTCTCCCTAGGTTTTTCCCTTCCAATTCACATTCTGACCTTGCGAGTCAAGCCTTGGAGCCTCCATGGGTCAGCAGCAAGCGGCACAAGTCACAGGCATATTGTGGTGAGATTGCCGCGCAAAGCCATCTTGCGGTGCGTCAATTTCCCACTAAATTGAGTGGCAACCTTCCAAAGCCCTTTTCGGGCGACTTTCCATATTCGAGGCATATCTGATGAAAATGAACCGGCTCGGCCGTACCGATATCCATGTTTCCGAAATCTGCCTCGGCACCATGACCTGGGGCTCGCAGAACACCCAGGATGAAGCCTTCGAGCAGATGGACTATGCGCTCGAGCATGGCGTGAACTTCTTCGACACGGCAGAACTCTATCCCACGACGCCGCTGTCGCCGGAGACTTATGCCGATACGGAACGCATGATCGGCAACTGGTTCGAAAAGACCGGCAAGCGCCAGAATGTGGTTCTGGCGACCAAAGTCGCGGGCGCCGGTCGCGAATATATCCGTGGCGGCGCGCCGATCACGGCGCAATCGATTCTGGATGCCGTTGATGCCAGCCTGTCACGCCTGAAGACAGATTATATCGATCTCTACCAGATCCACTGGCCCAATCGCGGTCATTTCCATTTCCGCAGCGCCTGGAACTACGACCCGTTCAACCAGGACAAGACGCGCACCGAGGACGAGATCGGCGAGAAGTTGGAAGCGCTCGGGGCCTGCGTCAAGGCTGGCAAGATCCGGGCGATCGGCCTGTCGAACGAGACGACCTGGGGCACACAGAAGTTTCTTTCGATTGCCGAGCAGAAGGGGCTGTCGCGCGTCGCCACCATCCAGAATGAATATAACCTGCTCTACCGGCACTTCGATCTCGACATGGCGGAACTGTCGCATCACGAGGATGTCGGCCTGCTCGCCTATTCACCGCTGGCCGGCGGCATCCTGTCGGGCAAGTATCTTGACGGCGGCAAGCCGACCGGCTCGCGCGGCACGATTGGCGATATCGGCGGACGGCTGGTCTCCTATCAGGAGCCGGCAACCCGCGCCTATGTCGAACTTGCCAAGACACACGGCATCGACCCGTCTGCGATGGCTCTGGCGTTTTGCCTGACGCGCAAGTTCATGGCGTCCGTCATCATCGGCGCAACCTCGATGGAGCAGTTGAAGACCGATATCGGCGCTGCCGACCTGACCTTGTCGGACGAGATCCTCAAGGAGATCGCCAGGATCCATCGCCTCTATCCGGCAACGATCTGATTTCGGGCGCTACCGAACATCGACAGCACACCAGCAAGGGCGGCGCCATGAAAATTGGGCGCCGCCCTTGCCTTTCCGGCAAATGCGCGTATAAGCCGCGCTGTTCACAACACCCGGTCTCATGGCTGGTGGCTGAACGGAGGGCCGGCTTTCGCAAGGGAGCCGCAGGAACCGAAGGGTTTTCCGGCCTCCCGTGTCTCCGCTCTCGACCGTCTCGATACAACAGCTTTTCTTGCCTTGGCCTTATGCCAAACAGGAGCAGTCGTTGAGGCTTAGCGCCGGATCCGGGTGACGACAAACGCAAGAAAGGCAAAGCTATCATGGCTCTTTACGAACATGTACTCCTTGCCCGACAGGATATGTCCGCACAGCAGGTTGATGCCCTCGTAGAACTCTACAAGGGTGTTATCGAAGCAAACGGCGGCAAGGTCGGGCGTGTAGAAAACTGGGGCCTCAAGTCCCTGACCTACCGCATCAAGAAGAACCGCAAGGCTCACTACGCTCTCATGGACATCGAAGCACCGGGTGCTGCGATCCACGAGATGGAGCGCCAGATGCGCATCAACGAAGACGTTCTTCGTTACATGACCATCGCTGTGGAAGCCCACGAAGAAGGCCCGTCTGCCATGATGCAGAAGCGCGACCGTGACGACCGTCCGCGTCGTGACGGCGACGATCGTGGCCCGCGCCGCGAAGGTGGCTTCGGCGATCGTGGTCCGCGTCCTGACCGTGCACCGCGCGAAGGTGGCTTCGAGCGTCGTCCGCGCGAAGACCGCGCGTAATCTTGAGCAAAAGGAGAAAACACAATGGCTGATGCATCCTCTTCTCAGGCACGCCGCCCGTTCCATCGTCGTCGCAAGACCTGCCCCTTCTCGGGCGCGAATGCACCGAAGATCGACTACAAGGACGTCCGTCTCCTGCAGCGCTACATTTCCGAGCGCGGCAAGATCGTTCCTTCGCGTATCACTGCAGTTTCCCAGAAGAAGCAGCGCGAACTGGCCCAGGCCATCAAGCGCGCCCGCTTCCTCGGCCTGCTGCCTTACGTCGTAGCATAATCTGATCAGAAGCCTGCCGGTCACCGATCGGCGGGCTTCATCCCTTCCGCGTTGGGCGCGGATCGGAATCAATGCCTGGGGACATTGCTTCATGCGCTGCATGAGCGACTTCAGGTGAAATCCCATGTTGGGGAACGGCCTCAGGATCTGAGTCCGATTTTTCCCCTAACTGCTTGAACCAGCAGGACAGCGACATTGCAAAAACTGGACGGAAAATTGCTGATGACCGGCGTACTCGCCGGTATTACCGCCGCACTTCTGGTGCTGGGCGCGACCGCACAGCCGTCTCTTGCATCCATTCTCTATGCAGCATCCGCCCTGCCCGTGCTGATCGTCGGCCTCGGCTGGGGCAATCTCGCCTCGATCGCTGCCATCGTCACGGCTGCCGCCCTTGGCGCCGTCAGCGTGTCGCCGATGTTTGCCATCGGCATGGCGCTGTTCACGCTGGCACCGGCCGGCTGGCTGGCGCATCTGGCAAGTCTGGCGCGGCCGGCGTCTGAAATCGGCGGCCCCGACAATCTGATGGCCTGGTATCCGCTGTCCGATATTCTGCTGCAGCTATGCGCCTTCGTGGCTGCAGCCGTCATCCTGCTCGGCATCATCATCGGCTTCGGCCCCGAACTGACCAGCCAGCTGGTCGATGCCCTGACGACCGCGATGAGCACGCAGGATCCGGCGATGCTGCCAGACCCGGCCGCTCTGGAACAGCTCAAACGCACGATGCTGCTGCTTTTGCCGATCATCCAGGGTGGCACATGGGTCATCCTGCTGTTCACCATGTATTACATCGCCATGCGGGTCGTTTCAGCCTCGGGCCGCGCCCAGCGCCCGCGCGAAGACATCCCTTCGGCACTGCGGATGAACCGCAATGCGGTCTTCATCTTCCTCGCCGGTATACTGGCCTGCTTTGCCGGCGGCGTGCCCGCGATGATCGGCGCCACGGTCTGTGGCACATTCGGCGCGGGCTTCCTGATTTCGGGCTTTGCCTCGCTGCACCTGCGGTCGCGCGGCAAGGACTGGCGCCTGCCGGTTCTGGTGCTCGCCTACCTCTCGGCGATCATGCTGCTGCCGCTTCTCATTCCCCTGATCATCGGCCTGGCGGATACACGCCGCGCCGTTGCCCTGACGCCGGCCCAAAGGGCCGACACCCCTCACGACGACCAACCGTAACCCAACACTGAAAGGAAAAGATCATGGACGTCATTCTTCTTGAACGCATCGCCAAGCTCGGCCAGATGGGCGAGACCGTAAAGGTAAAGGACGGCTTTGCCCGTAACTACCTGCTGCCGCTCGGCAAGGCACTGCGCGCAAACGCTGCCAACAAGACCCGTTTCGAAGCTGAGCGCGCAACGCTCGAAGCTCGTAACCTCGAGCGCAAGTCGGAAGCCCAGACCGTTGCCGACGCTCTCGAAGGTAAGTCCTTCATCGTCGTCCGTTCGGCTGGCGAAACCGGCCAGCTCTACGGTTCTGTTGCTGCGCGCGACGTTGTCGAAATCCTGGCTGCCGAAGGCTTCAACATCGGCCGTAACCAGGTCGAGCTGAACACCCCGATCAAGTCGATCGGCCTGCACAGCGTTGTTCTGCACCTCCACGCAGAAGTCGAAAAGGCTATCGAGCTGAACGTTGCCCGTACGGCTGACGAAGCAGAGCGCCAGTCCAAGGGTGAAAGCCTGACTTCGGCCGACGCCATCTACGGCATCGACGAAGACGCGCTTCGTCCGGAAGACTTCTTCGATCCGGACGCAGACCGCGACGGCGACGACGAATAAGCCTTACGGTTTATCCGCTTGAAAATGCCCGGTTCGAGATCTCGAACCGGGCATTTTTCGTTTGCAAGCTCACGGGTGTTAGAGGTTGCCTGGCGCCGGCACGTCCGTCTCGGAAAGTTTGTCGACCCTGACGACCACCGACATGCCAGGCGACAGGCGTGACAACAATTCCTGACCGGGATCGACGCTGATGCGGGTTGCGACACGCTGGGCAATCTTGGTAAAGTTGCCAGTGGCATTGTCGGTCTTGATGACGCTGAATTCGGACCCTGTCGCTGGCGAGAAACGCTCGATATGACCCTTCAGGGCCATGCCACCCAGGGCATCGACAGTGAATTCAACCGGCTGGCCGGGCTTTAGCCCATCCAGCTGGGTTTCCTTGAAATTGGCAATCACCCAGACATCGTCGGGGACGAGCGTGGTCAACTGGCTGCCGGCCGAGACATATTGGCCGAGGCGGGCGCCGACTTCGCCGACATGGCCGTCCTGCGGCGCGACGATTCGGGTGTTGCGCAGATCGATCTCTGCCAGTTGGACCGCGGATTCGGCCCCTGCCACCGATGCCTGCAGCGAGGCGCGCGTGCCGAGGATGGTGGCCACTTTCTGGCGGGCGACTTCAACGGCGGCTTCCGCCTTCGTCACCCCGGCCTGTGCGAGGGCCAGATTATAGCGGTTGGCTTCGATCACGGTTTCGGTGACGACGCCGGTGGTTGCCAGACGCTGGCTGCGGTCCCAGTCCGATTGGGCCTTTTCCAGTGCGGCCCGGGCGCTTGCCACTTCGGCGTTGGCTGAACCAACGGCGGCATCAGCCGACTTTTCTTCCTGGAACGAATTGGCCAGCGTGGCTTTCTGTCCATCGCGCGTCGCCTCTGCCTGGGCCAACTTCTGCGCGAAGATGCGATCGTCGATGCGGGCGATCAGATCGCCCTGCCTGACCGCCTGAAAGTCCTGGACGGCGACTTCAGCGACGTAACCGCTCAACTGCGGGCTGATCACCGTCACATATCCCCTGACATAGGCATTGTCGGTCGTCTCGACCGAGGTGCGGAACGGCGGCAGATGCCAGGCATAAAGCGTCACCGCCACGCCGACGGCGCCAAGCAGAAGGACAAAAAGGGATGCTGGATTGCGAAGGGTATTGGACATGATCTTATTCCGCATTTGATGCTTGCAGTTCGGGCGTCTTTTTCAGCTGCCGCAACCAATCGAAGCTCAGATGGCCAAGAAGGGCTGCGAGCGCGAGCCCGGCGATGATGGATGTCAGGAGAAATGTGTCGTTATAGGCAAGCACATAGGCCTCCCGCGAAATCTGCTGATAAAGCAGCGTGATGCCCTCGGTCGCCAGCGCGGCCTTGTCGGCGACCACCTTTGCGTAGGTCGCCGAGAGCGTATGGACGCGGTCGGCAACCATCGGATCGGTGAGGACAAAGTGCTCCAGCAGCGTCTTCAGATGAAATTGCTGCCGCAGGACCATGAACGTGCCCAGCGTCGCCGAAGCGATCAGCCCGCCGATCGCCTGGGTGAACAGGAAGATGACGATAAAGGTCAGCATGTAATGCGGCCCCTTGGCCAGGGCCGCCACAAGGCCCTTGGCCATGGCGGTCGGCAGGAAAAGCGCCGCACCCGCTGCCACCATGGCCTGGCTCAGATACATCTCCTGCGG
>NZ_AHZC01000440.1 GCF_000247475.1 Rhizobium sp. PDO1-076
ACTCATGCAATACCGCAGCANCGTGATGCGACGCATAGCCGAGAGTGAACTGGCCCAGGCGCTGATCCATTTCCGTGGCCTCGCTGGCGAGCTTGTGAATGGCGGCCGTCGTTTCCTCGACCATGGCCGCGTTCTGCTGGGTCATGACGTCTAGCTGGTTGACCGAACCGTTGATATCGCCGAGCGTCTGCGCTTCCTCGCGGGTCGATTCCATGATTTCGCTGATCCGGCCGTTGATTGCCAGAACATGCGACCCGATGCCGTCGAGTGCCGCCCCTGCCCGCTCGACCAGCTTGACGCCCTGGTCGACCTCCGTCGTCGACTTGGCCAGCAGGCTGGCGATCTGCTTGGCGGCATTCGACGAGCGCTGCGCCAGCTCACGGACTTCCTGCGCCACGACAGCAAAGCCCTTGCCGCTTTCCCCAGCACGTGCCGCCTCGACGCCGGCATTCAGCGCCAGAAGGTTGGTCTGGAAGGCAATCTCGTCGATGACGCCGATGATGTTGTTGATTTCCTGCGACGAGCCCTGGATCGCCTCCATCGCCGCGATCGTGTCGCGCATGATCGTGCCCGAGGTCTCGGTGTCGTCCTTCGCGGCCCGGGCGATCTTGTTGGCGTCTTCGGCACGGGAAATCTGCACCTTCACCGCACCGGTGATCTCCTTGATGGCGTTGGCGGCCTGGGAGATCGCGACTGCCTGGCGTTCAGTACGCTCGGCCAGCTGATCGGCGCCGGAGCGCATTTCCTGCGAACCTTCGCGCACGGCAACCGAATTACCGCCAATGCCACTGAGCGTATTGCTCAGCGTCAGGATCGCCTTGTTGAAATTGCTTCTGAGGCTTTCAAGCTCGGCCGGGAACCGCTGTTCGATCTGGAAGGCGAGATCGCCCCCGGCAAGCCGGTCGAGGCTCTCGTCCAGCGTCTGCACGACGGCCTGCAGCGATTGCGCCTCGCTATCGCGCTCCGCCATGCGCTGGCGACGCTCCTGATCGACACGTTCACGTTCCTCGCGACGCTCTGCGGACTGCCGCTGCTGTTCTATCAGGCCCTGGCGGAACCGTTCCAGCGCACGCGCCATGCTGCCGATTTCATCGCCACGATCCTGGTTTGCAACCGGCTCGTCGATCTTGCCATCGGCAACAGCGCCGGTGAATGCGGCAAGCCGCTTGAGCGGCGCAAACAGCCGGTTGGTCAGGACACCGGTGGCTGCGGCCAGAAGCACCAGCGCGACCAGCCCCGTTATGGTCAGGATGGTTGCGATTTCCAGCGAACCGGCATCGATTTCAGCCAGGGTCATGCTCTCCGTCACAATGAAATCCTGCCCCGCGAACGACACCTTGCGGCCATAGGCCTGCGCCGCACCATCGGCACGATTGATCGTCTGGACCGTGATGCCGTCGGATGCGGTGCTGAAATCGGCCTTGATGTCGGTCAACTGGCCAGACGGCGACAGGCCGATGCCTGTACCATCCGAAGACAGGATCGAGGCCTGTTGGCTGCTGCCGGCGGCGATACCCTTGCTCAGGAGATTGACCAGCGCGTCCGACTTGACGGCAAACAGGATCGAGCCCTTGTAGGCACCAAGCTTGACGATCGGAACGGCGAAATAGATGTCCGGTGAAGCGGCATCGGCACCGACGCTCAAACCGGAAAAGCTGACCGCCGCGACATCGTCTACGGCCTTGGCAGCCGCTTCGACGCTGCGCGCATAGGCCTTTCCGGCCCCCGCTTCGGCCAAAGCGCCCTTGGTGGCATTTTCGGCAAAGGCCGGACCCTTCTGGTAGCTGTAGACGATATTGCCGTTCTGATCGGCGATCAGCATGTCGTCAAAGCTGGTCTGCGCCAGATAGCCGCCGACCTGCGCCTGGGTCGTTTCATGCGTCGAATAGTAAAAGCCGCTCGGACCTTCCGGCTTCAGCAGCTTTTCGCGCTCTGCGGCCGGGTTGGGGTTTTCCGTCACGAACACGCGTTGCAGTTCAGCCTTGGCATCACCGGAGTTCTTGGTGATCGTGTTCCAGCCGCTCTTCAATCCGGTCAGCGACTGTTGCAGCGTCTCGATCTTGGCGATCGACGCTGCCTGGTTCTGCAACTCGTTCAACTGCTGCACCAGCATGTCGCCGCGGAAGGTCAATGTGCTCGCCATCGCCCTTTCGGTCTGTGCCTGGAAGACGCTGTTCGACGTCCGATAGGCAAAGATATTCAGCAAGGCGATGGTGACAAACGTCAAGACGAGAAAGATGGCAATGACTTTGAACGACAGCGAATTGAAACGAGCAGCCATGGTTGATCCCACTGGACATGCCGCAGAACGCGAGGCGACTGCTGCATCTCTCTAGAGAAAAAAACGATCGCATCGCCGACGACGACGGACCTCTCCTCTGTTGCTGGCAGCATTCACTTCGAATTTTTAATCAGGCGTTAAAACGCTGGTGCAGAAACGGGCTTTTTGACGATAAAGCCGCTAGGCCGCTTGAAATATGCTGTTGCGCACCTCGGCAAACAGTTCGACCGACCGCAACCGCGCCGAAATGTCATGGATCGGCATCGATATGATCAATTCGTCAGCGCCGACTTCGGACAGGAAATCATCCAGTTTGCCACGCGCTGTCTGCGGCGAACCGACAATCGCATAACGTAAGGTATGCTCGACTGTAATCTGCTCCATGTCGGTCCAGTACCCCTCCATCGTCATCGGTCGCGGAAATGGCCGACGGATGTTCCGTCGCAGGTTGACGAACTGCTGCTGCGCCGAGGTGAACAGGTGCTGTGCCGTTTCATCGTCTTCCGCGATCGCACCCATCACGCCGGCAATCACATAGGGCTTTTGCAGCGACGCAGAGGGCTGGAACCGCTCGCGGTAGATGTGAACAGCGTCGATAAGCTGGTCGGGCGCAAAATGCGAGGCGAAGGCATACGGCAATCCGAGGGCCGCCGCGAGATGCGCGCTGTAAAGGCTGGAGCCGAGGATCCACAAGGGTACATGGCTGCGCATGCCAGGCACCGCGAGCAAGTCATGCTCTTCTGCTGGCTCTCCCAGCAAGCGCTGCAACTCGATGATATCATGCGGGAAGCTTTCGGTGCCGGCCTCGAGGTTGCGACGCAAGGCCCTTGCAGTGCGCATGTCGGTTCCCGGCGCACGACCAAGCCCGAGATCAACGCGGCCGGGGAAAAGCGCCTCCAGCGTGCCGAACTGTTCCGCAATCACTAATGGCGAGTGATTGGGCAACATGATGCCGCCGGAACCGATGCGGATCGTCCTTGTCGCGGCGCCGACATGGGCGATCACGATCGAGGTCGCCGCACTGGCAATACCCGGCATGCCATGATGCTCGGCAAGCCAGAACCGCAGATATCCATTGGCCTCGGCCGCCTGGGCCATCTGGCGCGACGCATCAAGCGCCTCGGACACCGAATGGCCTTCCGCGATCGGCGAGAGGTCGAGAATGGAGAAAGGGATCATGCCGCATATCCTGAATTGACGCTGTTTAACCAATGTAGGCACGATCGCTTCACGCCCCAAGGCTGGATCGTAATAAAACACAACAAACCCCGATGTTTTTGTTTTGTTCACATTTCACTGGCACAGATGCAGCCATTCGCACTAGGGTTTCTCATGACCAGCACGATTCGCATCATCGGCATAGATCCGGGCCTCCGCCGCTGTGGCTGGGGCGTCATCGAGACGCTGGGAAATTCGCTGCGCTTCGTCGCCTCCGGCACCGTGACCTCCGATGGCGACATGGATCTTGCCTCGCGTCTGTGCCAGTTGCATGACGGCCTGGCCGAAGTCGTGCATGCCTATCAGCCGCACGAGGCGGCCGTCGAGCAGACCTTCGTCAACAAGGATGCGGTGGCGACCCTGAAGCTCGGGCAGGCCCGCGGCATCGCCATGCTCGTCCCCGCCCGAGCCGGCCTGCCGGTTGCAGAATACGCCCCCAACGCAGTCAAGAAGGCGGTCATCGGGGTCGGTCACGGCGACAAGAAACAGATCCACATGATGCTGAAAATCCTGATGCCCAAGGCAGAATTCAAGGGCAATGACGCCGCCGATGCGCTGGCCATCGCCATCTGCCACGCCCACAATCGCGGCGGCGAACGCATGCGCAAGGTCCTGGCCAACGCCTGATTTGTTCTTGACTTGTTCTCGGCGAGGCTTTAAGTAATACCGCAGAGGTATTACAATGCGCGTCACTGAAAAAGGCCAGGTTACCATTCCTAAAAATGTTCGGTCCAATCTGGGTATTCAGGCTGGCAGCGAGGTCGAGTTCGAGCTTCGCGGCGACGAAGCCGTGTTGCGCCTGATCGAGCCTTCTGTGGACGCCAGCCAACGCGAAGCACGAGAACTCTTGCAGCACTTGCGACGACATCAGGGATCCATGTCCCTCGGCGAGCTCAGCGGCGACGAATTTTACCGGCTGTTGCGAGATTGATCGATGCAAACCCTTGTCGATACGAACGTCCTGATTGACGTCTTCCATACACCGAGTGCCTTTACAGATTGGTCCACCATGCAATTGCTTGCCGCGAAAGCGCAAGGATCTCTGCTGGTCAATCCATTGATCTATGCCGAGATGGCTGCCGGCTATGCAAGGCAAGACGACCTCGACGCCGCACTTTCACCTGGGCTGTTTGCTCGCGAGGAACTCCCATGGGAGGCTGCTTTTGCGGCGGGGCATGCGTTCCTGCAGTATCGCCGGTCCGGTGGCGAACGACGGTCACCGCTTCCCGACTTCTACATCGGCGCGCATGCCATGGTGAAGGGCTATCGGCTACTCAGCCGCGATGCCGCCAGATATCGCGGTTATTTTCCCTTGCTCCCCCTTATTTCGCCCGAAACCCATCCCCTTTAATCAGCATTGCGCGGACACAATTCATGATCGGCAAACTCAAAGGCACCATCGATGAAATCGGCGACGACCATGTGCTCGTCGACGTACATGGCGTCTGCTACGTCGCCCATTGCTCGTCGCGCACCCTGGGGCGGCTCGGCTCGCCCGGCGAAGCGGTGGTACTGTTCATCGAGACCTATGTCCGTGAGGACCAGTTGAAACTGTTCGGCTTCATGAATGCGCTAGAACGCGAGTGGTTCAATCTGCTGCAGTCCGTTCAGGGCGTCGGCGCCAAGGTGGCACTGGCCGTGCTCTCCACCCTGACGCCGGGCGAACTGGCCAATGCCATTGCCTTGCAGGACAAGACATCGGTGTCGCGCGCGCCGGGCGTCGGCCCAAAGGTCGCAGTCCGCATCGTCACCGAACTGAAAAACAAGGCCCCGGCCTTCGCCGGCGAAGCCGCCGCCAATATCGGCCTGAAGCAGGAACTGGGCGAAGGCGTGGCATCTGCACCGGTGGCCGACGCCGTCTCGGCGCTTACCAATCTCGGTTATTCCCGCGACCAGGCGGCCAATGCCGTGGCTGCCGCCTTGAAGAACGGTGGCGAGGGCGCCGACAGCGCCAAGCTGATCCGGCTGGGCTTGAAGGAATTGTCGCGATAGCCGATTGCATAGATTGCGCCGCCTTACTATTCTATTTTTGTAAGGCGAAAAGGAGCGTGAAATGGGTTCGAACATAACAATTACGTCGAAGGGCCAGTTGACGATCCCGAAGGACCTCCGCGAGCAATTGAACGTGCAGCCCGGAGACAAGTGCTATGCTTGGGTGCGCAACGGCCAATTGGTAATCATCCCGCGCAACAAGTCGGTTCGCGATCTCGCCGCCATACTTGGCAAGCCCCCGGCTGGGGCCTTGTTGCCGGACGAAGAAATTGACGACGCGATCATGGACGCCGCCGTCGAGCGTTTTGAAAAAGCCATCACGCGAAGCAAACACGGATGAGCCAACGCCTTGGCATAGATACCAACGTCCTGTTGCGGCTCGCTATCCCGGACGATGTCGAGCAGGTTGACGCAGTCACAAGACTGCTGGATCGACTGGCGCCTGACGATACCCTGTTCGTCAATCTCTCGGTTATTCTGGAGGTCAATTGGGTCCTGAAGCGCAAGTATCGCTATCCGAAGGAACGGATTCTCGATTTCCTGCAATCCGTGCTGGAGCGACGTGAATTTGAAATTGCAGCGTATGAAGCGGTCGGCAATGCCGTGCATTTCTGCAGGATGTTCAATGTGGATTTTGCCGACGCCCTGCTGAGCGAAATGAACCGGCTCGACGGTTGCAGCAGAACAATGACCTTCGACAAACGCGCCGCCGACCGCGTGCCCGGAATGGAACTTCTCGCATGACCACAAACAACCCCATCCTGGCCCCGGAAAAACGCGGCGAAGACATCGACACGGCACTGCGTCCGCAGTCGCTCGACGAATTCACCGGCCAGGCAGAAGCGCGGGCCAACCTGAAGATCTTCATCGAGGCGGCGAAGAACCGCGGCGAAGCGCTCGACCATGTGCTCTTCGTCGGACCGCCCGGCCTCGGCAAGACGACGCTGGCGCAGATCATGGCGAAGGAACTCGGCGTCAACTTCCGCTCGACCTCCGGTCCTGTCATCGCTAAGGCCGGCGACCTTGCCGCCCTTCTCACCAATCTCGAAGAGCGCGACGTTCTGTTCATTGACGAGATTCATCGCCTGAGCCCGGCTGTCGAGGAAATCCTCTATCCGGCCATGGAGGACTTCCAGCTCGACCTGATCATCGGTGAAGGCCCGGCCGCCCGCTCGGTTAAGATCGACCTGTCGAAGTTCACGCTCGTCGCCGCCACCACTCGCCTCGGCCTGCTGACCACGCCGCTGCGCGACCGTTTCGGCATTCCCGTCCGCCTCGCCTTCTATACCGTCGAGGAACTGGAACTGATCGTCCGCCGTGGTGCAAGGCTCATGGGCCTCGGCATGACCGATGACGGCGCCCGCGAGATCGCACGACGCGCCCGCGGTACGCCGCGCATCGCCGGCCGCCTTTTGCGCCGCGTGCGCGACTTTGCCGAAGTCGCCCGCGCCGAGGCCGTCAACCGCGAGATCGCTGATGAAGCGCTGACCCGCCTGCTTGTCGACAATATGGGGCTGGACCAGCTCGACAAACGTTATCTCAACATGATCGCAGTGAATTTTGGCGGCGGACCGGTCGGCATCGAGACGATTGCCGCCGGCCTTTCCGAGCCCAGAGACGCGATCGAGGACATCATCGAGCCCTATATGATCCAGCAGGGTTTCATCCAGCGCACACCGCGCGGCCGCGTCCTGACCGCCAATGCCTGGAAACATCTCGGCATGCAGCCTCCGAAGGATCTTGAAGCCGCCCAATTCCGCCTGACACTCGAAGACGAATAGACGCGCGCCGGCATCCCCACGGAGGGCCTTGATGGACAACCGCATCCGCATCAAGAAGAAGGACGGTCGCCTGTTCCAAATGCGCATTGCCGGGCTGGCATTTCGCGATGGTTATGTCCTGGTACACCGCGCCACCCACGAGGCCTTCTGGACCTTTCCCGGCGGCCGCGCCGAAATCGGAGAGACCTCGCAGCAGACCCTCGTTCGTGAGATGATGGAGGAACTCGGCGTCGTGGCTACGGTTGGCCCCCTGCTCTGGACCGTCGAGAATTTCTTCTTTTATGAAGGTCGCCACTGCCATGAATTCGGCATGTATTATCGCATGCAACTGCCCAACAGCTTCCCTTTTCACCCAACGGACATCATCCACCGCGTCCGAGACGGCTCAAGCGATCTGGAGTTTAAATGGGCGGAGGCGACGAAAGCCGGGCTGACCCTGCTGGATATCCCGCCGTATTTCATTGCGGAACATATTGAAATATTACCGGAGACCCCGCAGCACATCGTCTGGCATGATGGAGATCTTGACACCAAATGACCGACCCTTCCCGCGTCTTTCGCAAGCTTGCCCTCAACAATGCCATGGCAAACTGGCGGCTCCATGCCGCTCTCGTCGGACTGAAGCCGGGCGAATTCGAAAGCCCGCGCATCGGTTTCTTTCCATCGCTGAAGACAACCCTGAACCACATCCTGATTGTCGACTGGTTCTATGTCGATGCACTCGAAGGCGGCACGCTTGGCCCGAAAGCCTGGGAAAACGAGCAGCCGTTCGACAATCCCTTGGCCCTCTACGGCGCACAGCTCGATGTCGACCGGCGACTGATCGATCTTTGCACCACTATTGGCGCCTTCGAACTCACCCGCGTCATTGCGATCCACCGCGGCAGCCGCGTCCAATATGACCGCATGGATGACGTGCTCAGCCACCTGTTCCAGCACCAGACCCACCATCGTGGGCAGGTGCATGCAATGCTCGCCGGCACCAGCGTCAAGCCACCGCAGCTGGATGAATTCATCACCGGCGATGATGCCGACAACCGTCTGGATGCGATGAAGGCGCTCGGTCTCAGCGAAGATGACGTGATGCTCTGAGCGACGGGCGCATTCACCTCGATGCCCTTTCCAAACATTACAAAACCGTAACCAAGCTTATGATTTTATTCATTTTTCATTCATCCCACAGGCATTAAACCTCGCTGCATCAGCAACGAGGAAGCAAGTTATGAAGAAAGCAATTCTCATCACGATCGCCACGGTTATGTTGGCAGCACCGATGGCCCAGGCCCAGTCCTACCGCCACGACGATCGCGCCCCAGGGCAGCACAGGGTCACCAAGGAGATCCACAAGAAGGAAATCCACAAGAAGGTCGTGATCAAGAAGCGCTGGAGAAAAGGCGAGCGCATGAATGACTGGCAGAGACGCGCGGCCATCCGCGACTACAAGCGCTACGGCCTGCGCCAGCCGGGTCGCGATCAGCGCTGGGTCAGGGTCGACAACGACTACGTCTTGATCAGCGTTGCCTCCGGCCTGATTGCCGGCATCATCGCCGCGCAATAGAGATCCATCCTGGCGCATCCCTCCCGCACATTGGCGCAGGGATGCGCCCTCACATCCAGTGGGCCGCAAGCCGCCGCACAGTCTCTTCCATCCGCACCTTTCCGCCAGGCTTCCATCCCAGTGCCCGCATTCGATCGGTCGGCATGCGCGCAACAGTCGCCTTCTCCGCAGGAGGTGGCAAGGCATGGCCGGTGCCGGTCACCGCTTGCACCCAGTGCAGGATTTCGTGGCGATCCGTCACGACATCGGACAGGTTGAACACCTGCCCCCTGACCTCCACGACGTCCACCTCCAGCATCCGCCGCACCGCATCCGCAACGTCACTGCCGTGAACCTCAGACCCGGCGCGGGTCTCGATCGCACGGCCGGCCAGATAGTCGGCAAACAGGCCGTCCCACTTATTCGGTCGCAGATGGCCATAGACGCCGGTGACACGCAGGCTGACGCCGCAGAGTTCCGCCGTGGACAGTGCGTGTAGCGCCTGCTCTGCCTTCAATTTGACCTGCCCGTAAAGTGTGATCGGACGGACGTCGGCATCCTCCGAGAGCTCGCTGCCATCCGGCAAACCATCGTAGACGGCGCGGCTTGACAGAAAGACGCAGCGTCGCACGCCTGCCTGCCTGGCGCTTTCGAACAGGCTGACTGTGCCATCCAGGTTGCGTCGGACAAAGCCATCCGCATCGGCACCTTCGCCTCCGCGATACAGGCCGGGAAGGTGATCGAAGGCCGCGTGAACGAAGTGATCGAAGCCTTCGAACAGACCGGGCTGGCCGGCGCCGGGCTCCAGCGACAGCGGCATGAAATCGACATCAGACGCAAACAGGTCGCATGCCGGCGCGGTTCGCCCACCGATCGTGACGGCATAGCCAGCAGACAGCAGACCTTCGACCAGATAGCGGCCGACAAGCCCGGTGCCGCCCGAAACCAGAACTTTCATCGGTCATCGCTGGGGTTGGCGAGACTATCGATATCCGGGATCGTATCGCCTTGGTAAAACGCATGCCAGAGATCGATCAGCGGCTTCAGTTGACTAGCCTTGGGATGACCGGTCTCCCAGGGCTTTTCATATTGGTAGTGCAGAACGCCGATCTGCCGCCAATCCCATAGTGCCGGCATGTTGAACCACACATATTGCAGCATGTTCATCGTTACCGGCAGGCCATGCCAATCCGGAAAGAAGGTCTGCAGGAATGTCTGGTCCGTGCGCGGCCAGAACGCGTCGAGCCTGTCGAGCCGCGCCAGCATCCTGGCAAAGGTCTCCCGCGACGGCTTTGCAACGAAAACGCCGGAATTGAGCCGATGGAAATCGGACAGGCTCTCGTAGACATTCGGCGCTGCGGAAAACTCTGGATAGTCGAACAGCTTGTCGATATTGCGCAGGACCAGTGCATCGGCGTCGATGAAGACACAGGTCTCGTATTCTGTCAGCTCCCAGAGCCGCAGCTTGCAGAAATTGTCGAGCGGCGAATGAAAAGTCGGCTTGCGCCCCTTGGTGAACGGGGCTGCCTGATGCACGGCACCACGCCCGTGCCTCGCGTTGAAGGCATCCGACAGCGGCAGCGGATCGACCTCGACCAGCCAGCAGCCCATGTCGGCCAATGGCGCCAGTACCTCTTGCTCTACCTGTTCCGTATGCAGCACGATGATTTCGGCTGATGTTTTCGTCCGTCGGATAGAACGTGCCAGCGCCAGCGCGCCCATGGCGTAGTCGCCATTGGTCACCAGCGTCACAAAAGCCTGCCGCGTCAGCGCGGGCACCAGTGCTTCGACCACCGTATGTCCTGTTGTCTAAGAAACCGACCTGAGCATCTTGCCCTCGGGGTCGCGGTTGAGCGTCCGGGCAATGTCGCGGGTCCAGGCGGAAACGGCCGGAACCCTTGACCGATCGACACGATAAGCGAACTTTTTCGCCACGTCGACAATCTCCGAAAGCAGCCCGTTTTCCAGGGTTGTCGGCGAAAGACCATGCCCGAGGAACTTCTCGTTGCGAACGATCAGATCGTTTTCCGGCGCTTCTTTGCGCGGGTTGGGCAGCCAGGCTATCCGCGCGCCGGTCATGCGCGAAATCATCTCCGCGAGATCTCGGACACGATGGGTTTCCGTCATCTGGTTGAAGATCTCCACCCTCGCCCCGCGCACCGGCGGATTGTTGAGCGCGATCTCGATGCAACGGACTGAATCCTGGATATGGATGAAGGCGCGCGTCTGCCCACCCGTGCCGTGCACCGTCAGCGGATAATCGATCGCCGCCTGGATCAGGAAGCGGTTGAGCACAGTTCCGTAGTCGCCGTCGTAGTCGAACCGGTTGACCAGTTGCGGATGCAGACGCGTCTGCGCCGTATGGGTGCCCCAGACGATGCCCTGGTGCAGATCGGTCACCCGCAAACCATCGTTCTTCGCATAAAACTGGAACAGCAGCTGATCGAGGCATTTGGTCATGTGATAGATCGAGCCGGGATTGGCCGGATAGAGAATTTCCTGGCTGGCGGTATTGCCGTCGACCGTCTCGATGCCGACCGGCAGATAGCCTTCGGGAATGGCAGCGCCCACCGTCGAATAGCCATAGACACCCATCGTGCCGAGATGCACCAGATGCGCATCCAAGCCGATCTCCACCAACGCATTTAAGAGGTTATGCGTCGCCGATACGTTGTTGTTGACGGTGTAGTTCTTGTGCCGGTCGCTCTTCATTGAATAGGGCGCAGCGCGCTGCTCGGCAAAATGAATGATCGCATCCGGGCGGTGCTCCGCCAGCCATGCCTTCAGAAGGTCGTAGTCGCGGGCCAGATCGATCAGATGGAAATGGATGCGACGGCCGGTCTCGGCATGCCAGATGCGAGTGCGTTCCTGGATGCTGTCCATCGGCGTCAGCGACTGAACGCCAAGCTCGGTGTCGATCCAGCGTCGCGACAGATTGTCGAGGATATGGACATCGTGGCCCGCATCGGACAAATGAAGCGCAGTAGGCCAACCGACAAACCCGTCACCGCCCATGATTGCGATTTTCATGATGGATCTCCTTCAAGGTTCAGCCCGGCCCCTTCATAGGGCTCCATTGTGACAGCACTACAATGACCGGCAGACAGCCACGTTCCATCAACCGCCCAAGTTTTCGATTCCAGGAGTAAGCCCATGACGACACAGGCAATTTCGATCAGTGGCGAATTGGTGGACAACGGCCATCGGTTGACCCAGCGCGTCTACTATGAAGACACCGATTTCTCCGGCTTGGTTTACCACGCCCGCTATCTGCATTTCCTCGAGCGCGGACGGACCGACTACCTGCGGTGCCTCGGCGTCGAGCAGAGCGCGCTGATCGGCATGGACGAGGAAGGCCTGGTCTTTGTCGTCCACCGCATGGAGATCGACTTCAAGGCGCCGGCCCGCATGGACGACGTGCTGATGATCGCGACGAACACCCTCAAGGCAGGCGGCGCAAAGATGATCCTGGAACAGGAAATCCGTCGCGACGAGCAATTGCTGATTGCCGCCAAGGTCGTTATCGCCGTCGTCAACCGCAACGGCCGGCCGCGTCGTTTGCCGGAAGACCTGGCCCGCCAGTTCCTTGGCGAAGACGTCCAAGAAACCCCGAAGTAACGCCTTCTTAACCATAATGATGTCTTACTCTGGCACGGAATATTTGTGCATCGCACGCCTTCCTTTGACCAAATTTCGCGCTCAGAAGGCAATCTGGGAGCTTGAAGCGGGGTAAGGCGTTCAGCGATGGCGACCGCAAACTTCCACTAGCACGGCTTTTTCACCGCCCGGTCCACCACCGGGCGTTTGGATTTCGGGGATTTGAAGGCGATGGAACAAGTTGGAATGGCAGCAGCGACCCATGACGTGAGCATCTGGGCTCTGTTCATGCAGGCGGGCCTGATCGTCAAGCTGGTCATGCTCGGCCTGATTGCGGCATCGGTCTGGACCTGGGCGATCGTCATCGACAAATATCTGAGCTATGCCCGCGCCCGCCGCCAGTTCGACCAGTTCGAACAGGTCTTCTGGTCGGGCCAGTCGCTCGAAGAACTCTACCGCACGCTTGCCGAGCGCAACAACACCGGCCTTGCCGCCATGTTCGTTGCCGCCATGCGCGAATGGAAGAAGAGTTTCGAGCGCGGCGCCCGTTCCCCGATCGGCCTGCAGATGCGTATCGACCGCGCCATGGATGTGACCATGGCCCGCGAGAGCGAAACGCTCGAAGGCCGCCTTTCGTCACTCGCCACCATCGGTTCCGCCGCGCCGTTTATCGGCCTGTTCGGCACAGTCATCGGCATCATGACCTCGTTCCAGGCGATCGCCGGTTCGAAGAATACCAGCCTCGCCGTTGTCGCTCCCGGTATCGCCGAAGCGCTGCTCGCCACCGCCATCGGCCTTGTCGCCGCTATCCCGGCGGTCATCGCCTACAACAAATTCTCCGGAGAATCCGGCAAGCTGACCGCCCGTATGGAAGGTTTTGCCGACGAATTCTCCGCCATCCTGTCGCGCCAGATCGACGAAAAGCTGCAGCCTCGCCAGGCCGCACAGTAAGATATCGACGAACGGAGACGCATCATGGGTATGTCAGTTGGATCAGGAGGCGGCGGCGGTGGCCGTCGTGGACGCCGCGGCAACAAGCGCGCACTGGTCAGCGAGATCAACGTCACGCCGATGGTCGACGTCATGCTCGTGCTCTTGATCATTTTCATGGTTGCCGCCCCGATGATGACCGTCGGCGTGCCGATCGACCTGCCGCAGACCCAGGCACAGGCGATGAACACCGACACCCAGCCGATTACCGTTTCGGTCAATGGCAAAGGCGAAATCTATCTGCAGGAATCGGTAATCCCGATCGAGGAAGTCGTGCCGAAGCTCGAGGCGATTGCCAAGACCGGTTACAAGGAACGTATCTTTGTGCGTGCAGACACGACGGCTGCCTACGGCACCGTCATGCAGGTGATGGCGCGGATTTCGACGGCCGGCTTCACCAATATCGGTCTTGTGACCTTGCAGGAACAGCAGAACTGATCGGACGTCATGAAGGGCAGCCTCTTCACATCCACGTTTCTGCACGGACTGGCGCTCGCCGCAGCGCTGGTGACCCTTGGCTCGCCCGAAAAACTCGAGGTGATGAACATGGAGTCGCTCCCGGTCGACATCGTGCCGATCGAGGAATTCACCCAGATCCAGCAGGGCGACAAGAAGGCGCCGCTCGCCGAGAAGTCGGCACCGGTGCCGACCAAGAAGCCGCCGATCGCAGAACCGGCTGAAAATCTCGGCGACAACCAGGTCGACCTGAAATCGCCGCCGACCCCGTCGCAGCGCCCGGTCGAACAGGAAGTGGCCGCGGCGCCTGAAAAGGTCGAGACCCCCGCCCCCGTTGAGGACACCAAGCCCAACGAGGTCAAGGAAGTGGTGAAGGAAGAAACCGCCCCGCCGCCGCAGCCGGAAGAAACCAAGGCCGAAGAGATCCCGCTGCCCGAACAGGCACCGGTCCCGGCAGCGCGTCCGAAGATCGAGACGGCCAAGCCGGTCGAAAAGAAGCCGCCACCGAAGACCGAAGCCAAGAAAGATACCAAGGCCCAGGAAACGGCAAAGTCGAAGCCGCAGATGGAAAGCGACTTCAATGCCGACGAAGTGGCAGCCCTTCTGAACAAGACGGATGCCGCCGGCGGTGGCGCCAAACGCTCGACTGAAAAGGCAGCGCTCGGTGGCAAGACCAATACCGGTGGCTCGAAGCTCAGCCAGAGCGAGATGGATGCGCTGCGTGGCGCGATCCAGAACAACTGGCTGATCACGCCTGGCATGGCCGACGCCCAGGATGTCCGTATCCAGGTCAGATTCCAGCTGGACCAGGACGGCAACCTGGTCGGCAATCCGGAAGCAACGGCGACCGGCGGTTCCGAAACAGCCCAACGCGTTCTGATGAGCGGCGCCGTTCGCGCCGTGCGCAAGTCCGCCCCCTTCACCAATCTGCCCAGGGACAAATTTGACGCCTGGTCCGAAGTCATCGTCAATTTCGACCCCAGCGAACTGATGTAAGAGCTGAAAGGCTTGGATAGAATGAAAAAATTCCACCTCCTCCGTCTTCTGATGGTTGTCGCCAGCATGGCAGGCGCCATCGCCGCCCCGGCGAACGCCACCGTCGAAATCAACATCAACCGAGGCAATGTCTCGCCGCTGCCGATCGCGATTACCGATTTCGTCTCCACCGACGGCATTGGCGCCAAGATCGCAGCCGTGGTCGAAGCCGACCTTAAGCGTTCCGGTCTGTTTGCTCCGGTCGGCCGTGCAGCCTTCATCGAGAAGATTTCCAATCCTGACCAGCCGCCGCGCTTTGAAGACTGGAAGGTCATCAACGCCGAGGCTCTGGTCGTCGGCCGCATCAGCAAGGAGGCCGATGGTCGCCTGCGCGCCGAGTTCCGCCTGTGGGACACCTTTGCCGGCCAGCAGATGACCGGCCAGCAGTTTTTCACCCAGCCGGAAAACTGGCGCCGGGTCGCCCATATCATTGCCGATGCGATCTATGAGCGCATCACCGGTGAAAAGGGCTATTTCGACACCCGTATCGTCTTCGTCTCCGAAAGCGGCCCCAAGACCGACCGCAAGCGCCAGCTGGCGATCATGGACCAGGACGGCGAGAACGTCCGCATGCTGACCGGTTCCAAGGACATCGTCCTCACCCCGCGCTTCTCGCCGAGCCGCCAGGAAGTCACCTACATGTCGTTCGAAGGCGACCAGCCGCGCGTCTATCTGCTCCAGTTGGAGACAGGCCAGCGCGAAGTGGTCGGCAATTTCCCCGGCATGACGTTTTCGCCCCGCTTCTCGCCGGATGGCCAGCGTGTCATCATGAGCCTGCAGCAAGACGGCAACGCCAATATCTACACGATGGACCTGCGCTCGCGCACCACGACCCGTCTGACCTCGACCGCCGCCATCGACACGTCGCCTTCCTATTCCCCCGACGGCGCCCGCATCGCCTTTGAAAGCGACCGTGGCGGCCGCCAGCAGCTTTACGTGATGAATGCCGATGGCTCAGGCCAGCAGCGCATCTCGTTCGGTGACGGTTCCTACTCCACGCCGGTCTGGTCGCCGCGCGGCGATCTGATCGCCTTCACCAAGCAGTCGGGCGGCAAGTTCTCGATCGGTGTGATGAAGACCGACGGGTCGGGCGAGCGCATCCTGACCACCGGTTTCCACAACGAAGGCCCGACCTGGGCTCCGAACGGCCGCGTCCTGATGTTCTTCCGTCAGAACTCCGGTGCCGGCGGCCCTGCCCTCTATTCGATCGACCTGTCGGGCTACAATGAGCAGCAGGTCAAGACACCGGCCTTCGGCTCCGACCCGGCCTGGTCGCCGCTCCTCGAATAGGGCGCATTTGCGCCTCCTTCCTGCCGTAAAGCGCTGCAATCCGGCGCTTTACGGACCATATTAAACGGTTCGTTAACCATGATTATTGAAAGCCGGTTAACCTAGATTGGTTATCGTCCGGCAACCCTAACAGAGAATTCAAGGAGACCGGCGATGAGCCGCATTCATTCCCCGGCGAAGAGCCGCCTGCAGCAACTCGCAACCAACCCGGCCATCGTCGCTTTGGCGATGACCCTGGCTTTGGCAGGCTGCGCCAACAAGAAGAACCTGCCCAACAGCGCCGGTGATCTCGGCCTCGGCGCAAACGGCGCCGGTGCATCGACCCCGGGCTCGACCCAGGACTTCACCGTCAACGTCGGCGACCGCATCTTCTTCGACACCGACTCGACCTCGATCCGCGCCGATGCCCAGCAGACGCTCGATCGTCAGGCTCAGTGGCTGGCCAAGTATCCGCAGTATGCCATCACGATCGAAGGCCATGCCGACGAACGCGGCACCCGCGAATACAACCTAGCGCTTGGCGCCCGCCGTGCCGCCTCGACCCGCGACTATCTCGCATCGCGCGGCATCCCGGCCCAGCGCATGAAGACCATCTCCTACGGCAAGGAACGTCCGGTTGCCGTCTGCGACGATATCTCGTGCTGGTCGCAGAACCGTCGCGCCGTGACCGTTCTCGGCGGCGCCGGCATGTAGTCGAGGCTCAGCGCTCCAACGACATTGTGAAGGCGGCCTCGGCCGCCTTTACTTTTCTCCTTACTTTGGCCGAACTTGGTTGCTTTTTGCAGGCAATTGGAAAAATCTCCTGTGAGCGCCTGTTCGGCGCAACCCATCGCGAAAACAGGATAAGGAACATGAACAAACTTGTGATGGCCGCATTGCTTGCGACGGCCACGCTGACCGGGATCCATGGAAGCGCAAGCGCCTTCCAGCTGCCGGGCTTTTCGCTCGTCCAGCCCAAGGTGTCCAAGACTGCCGAACCCGAGGCACGCGTTCATCTTGCGCAGTCCAGCGATCCGTCCGTGCGCGTCCAGCAGCTTGAGGAAGAGATCCGCTCGCTCAACGGTCGCATCGAGGAGATGAGCTTCCAGCTTCTGCAGATGCAGGAAACCATCCGCAAAGCCCAGGAAGACAACGAGTTCCGCTTCCAGGATCTCGAAAACGGCGGCACCAAGAAAAGCGGTTCGCTTGAGCGCCCTGTCGATGGCGGCAATGGAAGCGATTCCGTTGCCGAAATCATCACCCAGACCCCGGATGTCGGCGCCACCGCCGACTCCTCCGGCCTTGGCCAGCCGGAACAGCAGCTCGGCTCGATCGACCTCGACGCCAACGGCCTGCCTGTTGATACAACGGTCAACCA
>NZ_AHZC01000439.1 GCF_000247475.1 Rhizobium sp. PDO1-076
AGGCCTGCTAAAGGTCCTGCAGCAGGAGCAGAGCTCCCTCGAAAGCTACAACAGGCTGCTCGGCGAGACATACAGTCGCATCAACTCGAAAAGCAGTTCGAGCGCCGACATCCTGCGCAGCGCAATCACCATCCTGACCGAAGCCACCGGCCACACCATGGCGCATGGTGAAAACACCGTGTCGCAGGTTTCGCAGAAATCCCAGGAAATGGATCAGGTCCGCAAGGAACTGGATGAATACAAACGTATAGCCAACACCGACTCGCTGACCCGCATTGCCAACCGGCGCGCATTCGATGAGAAACTGTCGGCCGTCTACGCCAACGACAGTCATACGCTCTCCGCTCTGGTCCTGGCTGACATCGACAATTTCAAGAAGGTCAACGACGCTTACGGCCACCCCGTCGGCGACAAGATTTTGGCGACCGTTGCCAATGTGATCCGCGCCAATGTCCGCAAGGATTGTTTCGTCGCGCGCACCGGAGGTGAGGAATTTGCCATCATCATTGATGGCAATACCGCCGAAGAAGTGCAGCAGATCTGCGAGCGCGTCCGCATTGCCCTGGAGACGACGCCGTTCAAGAATTCCAAGACTGGCGTCAACTACGGTCCTGTGACCATTTCGCTCGGCTATTGCATGGCAAGCGATGCCGAGGACGCCGGCGAACTCTATGCCAAGTCCGATATCGCCCTCTATTGCGCCAAGAATACCGGTCGAAACCGCACGCGGCTCTATGAAGACGGGATGAAGAAGGATTTCACCAAGAGCTGGCTGATCTACAAGCGTTGACACCACGAGGGCGGCCGCGGCACTTGCCGCCGCATTACGCTACCACATCGTTTTGACAGCGCGCGCCGGCCATTCGCGATCATAGGTCACCTTGTCGAAATCCGCTTTGGCCGCTTTCAGCAGATCGCCCGGTGTCGGCAAGCTTTTTGCATCAACCTGCACGGCCGGGTTCCACAGATCCGCACGCATGACGGCTCGCGCACACTGGAAATAGACTTCGTCGATCGAAATCAGGATCACGCTGCGTGGGTGTTTCTGGTCCATCTCGAAGCTGCGCAAAAGGTCCGGCTCCACGGAAACAACGGCCTTGCCATTGACCCGCATCGTCGTGTTCGAGCCTGGAATGAGAAACATCAACGCAACACGTGGATCCCGTACGATATTGACCAGCGAATCGACCCGGTTGTTGCCGCGCCAGTCCGGCATAGCCAACGTCTTTTCATCCTCGACGCGAATAACAGAACCACGATCTCCGCGAGGCGAGCAGTCGAGTCCCTCAGGCCCGACGGTCGCCAGCGCTACAAAGGGTGAAAGCTCGATCATCTGGCGGTATTCTGCCGTCAGAGCCTGCGTCACCTTGGCAACAGAGGCCTCGGACACATCGCCGTAAATCTGCTTCAGTTCGTCTACGGTCCGGATCACCTGCATTCTGTCCCTCCATGGCGGTTTTGCGTTGCCGCTCCCCCAATGAGTGGCCATACACAGCATTCCATGTCGTAACTTCCTAGGAAAGACCGATGACACGCCTATGACACAGCGCGATTGAGCTTGGCCTCGATCGCCTGGTCTCTGACCAGAAAATCCGCAACCGCGTCAATCACTTCGAGTGCGCTGACGATCCGGCGATGCCCGTGACCATTGGCCCAGAGATGCCGCACCTTGGGCGAAAGGCCGATATAGCGCTGCGCATGCCCGACATTCACTTCCTTGTCGTCCTCGGCATGGATCACCAGAAGCGGACGATCGATCCGGCGAGCCGCGGTCACCGTATCGAGTTGCTCCACACTGACGCCGACATAGTCTTCCGCCCGCTGGCGCATGGCCGTCATACTCGGTCGACCGAGGCCGATCGCAGAGGCAAAGCCGGCAAATACCTCGCCCATACTGGACGGCGCGCCGATCAGCACAATTCGCCCTGCCCCAAGGCTCGACCGATCGCCGAACACACCGCCGGCAGCGGTCATCACAGCCGCGCCGCCAAAGGAATGGCCGACCACACCGTCAAACGGACCATAATGTCGCTCACAAGCACCGATCGCCTCGGCAGCGAGCCTGAGGTCCAGGCGGCGACCGCTGGACGCACCATGTCCCGGCAGATCCAGCATCACGATCTCGGCGCCTACCGCACTCAGCCCGAAGGCAAGATCGGTCAAATATTCCGCCCGCGATCCCCAGCCATGAACCAACAGCAGCCTCGGCACCGCGCGCTGATCTGTGCCACTTCCCAGATGATAGGTCCCGACGCTGCCGGCGGAGGTCGGCAAGCGCACGATCTTGGCATTGGCGAGTTTCTGCTGGCCAGCGACAAACACCCGCTTTGCTTTCGCCCCTTTCGGCTGGCGACCGGGTGTGCGACAGAAGAGCTTGAACGCGAGGCTGCCGGACAGTCTTGGCGAAAGCGCCTCCAGCCGGGAGAAACCGAAACGGATGACCTTGAAAGCGAAGGATGTCATAATCGGAGACCCACGTTAATGTTCAATATTGAACAATAAAGTACAAGAATGAACAAAAATCAAGCCTTCCCTTGGGATCATCCCCGTTTTCGCAGCTGGATCTCCGTCGGCCGCGCCTGCCAGTTGATGCAACAGGCCCTGACGCGCGCGCTTGCACCCCTCGACATCAAGCCGCCGCATCTCGATATCCTGATCAATCTCTATCGCTTCGAGGCGATCTCGCAGCAGGAACTGGCCCGCAAGCTGCTGGTCGGCCGCTCCAACATGAGCATGCTGCTGCCGCAGATGGAAAAGCGCGGCCTGCTGGAGCGACGCCCCGACCCGCGCGACAAACGCATCCTGAGATTGTTTCTGACCGCTGAAGGACGGGTACTCACCGAAAAAGCCATGCTCATCCAGACAGACCTCATCGAGCGCACGCTTTCTGCGACGCCGTTGGAGGACTGCCTGAAAATGGCTGACAGTATGGAAGGACTGATCCAGCGCATGCAGGCCACCGATCTGGGTGGTGAAGAGGAAGAGGCGGACGCCGTCAGCGCGGATCGCGGCTGAGCCCCTTGGCGACAAGCTCGCCTTCATATTCGGCAAACTTCTCGGCGCCGGTTTCGCCAAGCTCCCGCAGATAGGTCCAGGTGAAGATGCCTGTGTCGTGGCCGTCGTCGAATCCGATTCGCACGGCATAATTGCCGGTCGGCGTCATGGATTTGATCGCCACGTTGCGTTTGCCCGGCACGGTCACCTTTTGCCCCGGACCATGCCCCTGCACCTCGGCCGAGGGCGAAAGGACGCGCAGCATTTCGGCCGGCAATGTGACGACCACGCCGTCATTGAAACGAACGGTCAGAAGACGGCGGTCCTTGGAAACCTTCAGTTCGCTTGGCCAGGTGTCACTCATGCCGGTTCTCACTTGATCGAAATCGCTAAATTGTGACGCACAGGTAAGTCCTCGACGGATCCGGCGCAAGATAATTTGACCGACAAATCCGGGCACTTCGCTTGACGCTTTAGTGGCGCAAGCCCACATTGTCGCAAACATCAGGAGACTTCCCTTGGATCACAGCCCTGTCACATGGCAAACTGCGGCGCCGCTTGCGGAGCGGAATGACCCGATGGTCGATCCGTTTGGCCGTAGCGTCACCTATCTTCGTGTCTCCGTCACTGATCGCTGCGACTTCCGCTGCACCTATTGCATGGCGGAAAACATGACTTTCCTGCCGAAAAAGGACCTGCTGACGCTGGAAGAACTCGACCGGCTCTGTTCCGCCTTCATCGCCAAGGGCGTTCGCAAGCTGAGGCTTACGGGTGGCGAACCCCTGGTCCGCAAGAACATCATGTTTCTGATCCGCAGCCTCTCCCGTCATCTGGGTGGCGGCCTCGATGAACTGACCCTCACCACCAACGGCTCGCAGCTTGCCAAACACGCCGCCGAACTGGCCGATTGTGGGGTCCGCCGCATCAATGTGTCGCTCGACACCCTCGACCCGGCCAAGTTCAAGTCGATCACCCGATGGGGGGAATTCGACAAGGTCATCGAAGGCATAAGGGCAGCACAGGCGGCAGGCATTCATGTCAAGCTGAATGCCGTTGCCCTGAAGGATTTCAACGAGGCGGAAATTCCGGATCTGATGACATTTGCCCATGCCGAAGGTATGGATCTGACATTGATCGAAACCATGCCCATGGGTGAGACGGGCGAAGACCGGACGGATCAGTATCTGCCCTTGTCACTCGTGCGCAGCAGGCTCGAAGAACGGTTCACGCTGAACGAAATCCCCTACAAGACGGGTGGACCGGCCCGTTACGTCGAAGTCGCGGAAACGGGTGGTCGGCTGGGTTTCATCACACCTCTGACCCATAATTTCTGCGAGAGCTGCAACCGCGTCCGGCTAACCTGCACCGGCACCCTCTATATGTGCCTGGGCCAGGATGATGCCGCAGACCTGCGAACCGCGCTGCGCGCCTCGGATGACAATGCCTACCTGTCGGCAGCGATCGACGAAGCGATCACCCGCAAGCCCAAGGGGCACGATTTCATCATCGACCGCGATCATCGCAAGCCAGCCGTCGGCCGGCACATGAGCGTCACCGGCGGCTAACCCCGCCGCCGGCTTTCTCTGACGTCAGAAGATCCTCAGGCAATCCGTCGCATTGGCTGGTGCTGTGTGGCAGGTGCCTCGGTGCGGAAGTGCTCGATCTTGCCCATCAAGTTTTCCACCCGCTGGCGAAGGCCATGGATTTCCGCATTGTTTTCTTCGACCATGGCGGCGTTTTGCTGGGTGATCAGCTCGACGTCTCGCACGGCACTGGTCACCTCGCTGATGCCGGTGGACTGTTCGCGGGTAGCAGCCGAAATCGTCTCGACCAGCCCCTGCACTTCCTCGACCTGGTTGATGATCGTCTGCAGGGCCTCACCGGTATTCTCGACCAGCTCGACACCGGACTTGACCTGACCGCCGCTGACCGAAATCAGCTGCTTGATCTCCTTGGCCGCGTTTGCGCAACGCTGGGCGAGATCACGGACTTCCTGGGCGACCACGGCAAATCCGCGCCCGGCTTCGCCGGCCCGCGCCGCCTCGACGCCCGCGTTCAGGGCCAGCAGATTTGTCTGGAAGGCAATCTCGTCGATAACCCCGATAATGGTCGAGATCTTGTCGGAGGAGCGGCTGATCTCGGCCATGGCTTCGACAGCCTTCTTCACGACGACCCCCGACTGCCGTGCATGGTCGCGCGCAGATGCGACGGAGCGTGCCGTGCGACCCGCACCGTCGGCGGTGGAACGCACGACGTCGCTCAGATGCGACAGGGCCCGCACGCTCTCTTCCAGCGCCGCGGCCTGCTGTTCGGTGCGCCTCGCCAGGTCGTCGGCCGACACGGCAAGATTTTCGGTACCGGCATTTATGTCGGCGCTGGCGCCGCGCACATCTTCAAGCGTCGCGCGCAATGCTTCGACCGCATGATTGTAGGTCGTGGCCATGGCCACGAAGTCCGCAGGCAGATCCTCCCTCATGCTGACATTCAGATGGCCGTTGGCAAGCGCCTGCAGCACCGATGAAAGCGCCTCAAGGGCTGCCCGCTGATCGGCCTCCACCCGGGCACGCTCCTCCGCCCGCAGCTCCGTCTCGCGCGCCGACAATTGACGCGATTGTGCAGCCTCTTCTTCCAGCCGCTTGTTTTCGAGCGCGGCATCCCGGAAGACGGTCACCGAACGGACCATATCGCCGATCTCGTCGCCGCGATTGCGCCCTTCGATCGGCACCGACAGATCGCCACTCGCCAGCCGCGACATCACCCCGGTGATACGCTTCAACGGCGCACGCAGCGTCTCGATCAGCATCAAGCCGCCGACGATGGCCAAAAGCGTTCCGGCCACCATGGTGATGATCGATATGGTCGCCGACCGCTCGCTGTCTTCCTTGCCGACCTCCTGGGCACTGCTGACGAAGTCACGCAGGGAGGCCATTGCCGTCGACACATAGTCGGTGGATGCCAGACGCAGCGATTGCCAGTTTTCCCCGGCCTTGAGCAGGGCCTGCGAATTGTCTTCGATCGCCTTCAGGCGTGGCGCGATGGTCTTCGGAAAATCACGCAGCGTGCTGTTCTTGGATCCAAGCTCGGAAATCCGCGCTGCCATCTCGCCAAGCGCCGAGACGTTCGACAGAACGATCCCGCGCGAGTCCTCATCCAGGCTGCCAAGCATTTTCTGCACCCGCAGTTCCAGGGTTGCGATTTCCATGGCAGCGTCGTCAACGAGGCTCATCAGTTCCTTCTGGTCAGCCACCAGCTTGTCGAGGCCGACAAAACGGTCGGCGGCCACATCGCTGTTCTTGGAAGCCTGCAGCGTGATCTTCTGCTCGATCAGCACAAGCTCTGACAGAACCTTGTTGAGACCCTGCGCCTTGACGTCATCGGCATCGCTCGACTTCAGGATCGCATCGATCCTGCCCATGGCGCCGGCCACTTCATCGATCAGCACCTTGCCCTTGTCCGATGCGATTGCCTGGGCCTTGGTCAGGTCCTTCTGCATCGCACCGGCGTAAAGCTTGGCCTCGTCCAGCTGTTCGGCCGGGGTAAAGCCCATCTGTACCGCGACACGGAGCTTGCCGAGACGATCGATCAACGACTGGAAGGCCGATGCATCGAACAGAAGTTCCTTGGCGAAACGTTCCTTGTCGGCCAGTTCCTTGCGGACGAAATCCACCTGCTTGACGATCTGCTTGCCATCGCCCTGCAGAGCTGCGACGGCTTCGATCAGTCCAGCATCGAGCGCGCTGCGCTCCTGTTTGTTGTCCCACATCGCCTTGGTCTGATCGCGCATGCGCTGCGGCAGCGCGCGCAGATCGCTCAGGTCCGCCTTCTGCGCCTGCCCTGCGAGCACGCCATCCAGCACAGCGAGACCATTTTCCTGCTTGTCTACAGCCGCCAGTACACCTTCGCGGCTCTTGTCGGTCGGGTCGAGACTGAACTCCTGCAAGCCACCCTGAACCTGCTCGAGATCGCTGATATTGCCGATTGTGGCGCGGGTGACGGTCATATGACCGTTCAGCATGCTGGCAGTTCGGTAACCCAGAAGCCCGACACCTGCCATCAGCAGAACGAGAGGCACGACAAAAAGGAGCACTTTCGTAACAATCCTGCGGCTCTGCAGGAGGCGATCTATGAAACTCATGAAACCCTCGGAACGAGGTCGGCGCCCACGCTTGAAAACATCTGCGCGGCGTCAAACGGGCGGTTTCCACCTCATGTGGAACAAGTGTATCGAGCTTCCGCCTGCAAGTTTGAACAAACGTTAATCGATGCCCAGATTTTTTGCGCTTTTAAGCCGTTTGGATACCTGAACTTTTGTAGTTTTTGCTCGAAAAGCGGTACCGCCGCTCCTGCGCATCGTTTAGAAGGATCCCTGCAAGTTTCAGGATCCGTTCAAAATGGCATTATCCGACAATACGCGAGGCGCAGCCTTGATGGCGCTTTCGATGGCCGGTTTCACCTTCAACGACGCTCTGACCAAGTCCGTGACCGACGAAATGACCGTCGGACAGATCATGTTCGTGCGCGGTGCATTAACCACAGTCATGGTCTATCTTGTCGCCCGCCGGCTAGGCGCACTGGATCACATTCGCAATCTGTTTCAGCCCCTGATCCTCTGTCGCATCGCGCTGGAGACAATCGCCGCGATCACATTCCTGACGGCACTGGGTCAGATCCCGCTCGCCAACGCGTCGGCCATCCTGCAGTCGCTGCCGCTTGCAGTGACGCTGGGGGCGGCACTCTTTTTCCGCGAACCGGTCGGTTGGCGCCGCTGGACGGCAATTGGCGTCGGCTTCATTGGTGTGATGATCATCATTCAGCCGGGTCCCGAAGGTTTTACACTGGCGGCTCTGTATGTCGTCATCAGCGTGATCACCGCAGCGGGCCGCGACCTTGTCACCAAGAAGATCGACCCGAATGTCTCCTCTTTTACCGTCACGCTGTTTACCGCAGCCAGCATTTCTTTTGCCGGACTGCTGCTGATACCGGTCTATGGTGGTTGGCAGCCTGTCTCCTATGGCGCCTTCGGCACGCTGGTCATCGCCTCCGGCTTTCTCTTTGTCGGCTATCAATCGATCATCATGGCGATGAGGACAGGTGAAATTTCCTTCATCGCCCCCTTCCGCTATATCAGTCTGATCTGGGCGGTTCTGCTCGGCTTCGTGTTCTTCGGCGAACTGCCAACACTGGCGACGCTGCTCGGCGCGACCATCGTCATCGTATCGGGCCTTTACACGTTCTACCGGGAGAACAAGCGCAAGGCCCAGGTGGCTGCCAGCGCAGGGCCTGTAACGCCGACCTGAGATCTGCACCGAGACATGAGGCGGAAATGATGTCGCTTGCCAATCGATCCTCTTGTCATTCGGAAGACTGCATGGGTTGGAGATGAGCAAACAAGACCACCTTCCCGCCATCATTCTTGCCAGCGGTCTGTCGCGACGCATGGGGAGCGACAAGACACAGATGCTTCTGGGCGGCCGGCCTTTGATCGCCCACATCCTGGAGCGCCTGAGAATGCAGGCCGATCCTGTCTGGATCAATGCGCCCTCAGACTATCCGCTTGATCTCGGCATTCCCAACTATGCCGATCCGCTGCCAGATCGGCCGGGTCCCCTCGCCGGCGTGCTGGCGGGTTTGATGGCCCTGGAGCGGCACGACGAGCAATACAGCCATATCCTGACCGTCCCCGGCGACACGCCTTTCCTGCCCCATGATCTTGTCGAGCGCCTTCGCGCTGTGGCCACCACCGGCACCATCATACTCGCTGCGTCGGGCGGCAGAACCCATCCCGTGATTGCCCTGTGGCCGAAAAACCTGGCGTCCGATCTGGCAGTCTGGCTGGACGATCCTCACCATCGCCGTGTCTTCGATTTCGTTGATCGACATCCCCGCGTGATCGTCGATTTCCTCATGGTCGACACCGACCTGGGTTCACAGGATCCATTCTTCAACATCAACACGCCGGAGGACCTTAAGCAGGCCGAGGCGCTGCTGCAGAAAGGCATATGATGAGCGAGCGGCCACGTATCTTTGGCATTTCCGGCTGGAAGAATTCCGGCAAGACCGGGCTCGCGGTGAGGCTGGTGGAAGAATTCACCCGCCGCGGCTATCGCATATCGACCATCAAGCATGCCCACCACGACTTCGATATCGACAAGGTCGGCGCCGACAGCTACCGCCATCGACAGGCTGGAGCCACCGAGGTCGTCATCGTCTCCGGCACCCGCTTTGCCATCATGCATGAATTGCGCGGAGCAGCGGAGCCTTCCTTCGAGGAGATACTGGCCCGCATAGCTCCCTGCGATCTTGTCCTAATCGAGGGTTACAAACGCGAAGCTGTGCCCAAGATCGAGGCTAGGCGCCTGGACGCAAAGGACCGCGAACCGCTTGCCCCGACCGATCCGTACATCGTGGCGATTGCCGCCGACCATCCGGTGGACGACACCAGTCTCCCGGTCTTCAATCTCGATGACACGACAACAATCGCCGACTTCGTCGCTAAAGTGACCGGCCTGCCTCCGCTATAGCACACCAGGACCTTGACCCAAGGTCTCGACAGAAGAAAGGCCGCCGGATTTCTCCGGCGGCCTTTCTTCTTTGTACGATAACCTCTGCTTACCGGTTAGCGGCAACAGCCGGGCGCACCAGCGATGTCACACGGCGGATCGCAACACGGCGGTTCTGCTGTTCACCGGCTTCCGTGCGGATCTTCAGGTAACGTTCGCCATAGCCCTGAACCGACATGTTTTCCGGCGGAATGCCGTAAACTTCGGTCAGGAGGTTCGCCACCGTTTCCGCACGCTGGTCAGACAACACCAGATTGGTGCGATCGGAACCGACCGCATCGGTATGACCTTCGATCAGGAAGACTTCGCCCGGATCTTTTTCGAGCAACTGCTCCATGGCGGCTGCCACCTGGCGCAGGGTCTTGGCCTGCGCAAGCGGAACTTCGGCAGACCCCGACGGGAAGGTGATGGTATCGAGGTCGATACGGCGCACCTTGTCGCGCAGACGAGCAGACGACTTCACTTCATCGATAGAATAGACACGCTCGACACGCTCGACCGGCGGCTGGCCGAGGAAGTCGTAATAGTCACGATCCGGCTCGCGCGACGTGCTGACGATATAGTCCTGGACCGGGATGGTCAGGCGCATCGGCGGCAGGGAGTAACCAACGTCGACGAAGACCTGCGGACGCTCGTCGTCAGCTTCCGGCGAATACATCATCACATATTCTTCTCCTTCACGCGTGATGCGCGAACGGAGCACGATATCGCCATAACGATTGTAGATTGTGACCAGACGCGAGCCATTCGGCCGCACGATCGTCTCGCGGGTACGGCCACGCGAAAGTTCCTCGTAGAACGTCTCTTCCGAATCGTAGCGCAGGCGCTGCCTGTCATCGCCGCGAACGACGATCTGGTTGCCGACATTGATGATCGTGCGGTCATCGATCTGCTCGATCACCTTCACTTCGGTCACCTGATTGACGACATTGTTCTGAATGATCGTGTTGTTGGTGATATTGTTGTTCGTCACGTTGTTGGTGATGTTGGTCGCATTGTTGGTCACCGACGTCGGAACGGCAAATGCCGGCGCGGCGTCGAGCTTGGTACCGGTTTCAGCAACGGTCGCCTGAATGGCCTGGCTCTCCACCTGCACGCCCTCAGCCTGAGCGGCGGCATCGTTTTCCGGCGCAGGGGCGACTTCTTCCGCGGCACGCTGCTGGTTGCGCAGATCACGCGACTGCGCACCACCGACGTTGTCGGCATCCTTGTCGCTGTCGAGCACGGCAGCTCCGCCTTCGACCGGCAACACGACAGTTTCAGTCGTCTGGGACGGATCCGCAGCGATTTCCTGCTTCTGTTCCTCGGTCTGCGTCTCGACGAGTTCCGGTACAGGCTGATCGACCGGAGGCTCGACGGCAGGCACGAGGACCTGTTCGGCTGCTGGCTGTTCAGCTGGAGCGGCTTCACCCGTGGTCTGGCCAGCCGGAGTTTCAGCCGGCACCTCTGCCGGGGTCTCAGTTGCCGGCACCGGCGTTTGTGCCGGTTCACCAGCAGGCTGCTCAGCCGGAGCTGTTTCTGCCGGAGCTGTTTCTGCAGGTGTTTGCGCGGCTGGTGCCTCTTCTGCCTGTGGCTGCTCGGCCGGGGCCTGCTCAGCGGCGGGCTGTTCGGCTTCAGGCGCAGCCTCCGACGCCGGGCAAGCCTCGGCCGTGGCCGCCTGCGAGCCGTCCGCACATGTTACCATTTCCGCAGCCGGCTCGGCGGATGGCTGCTCGGCCTGTTGCTGCGCTGCCTGCTCTTCGGCAGCCTTGCGGGCGGCCTCCTCTTCTGCAGCCTGCTGGGCTGCCTGGGCCTCTGCCGCGGCCTGGGCCTGTGCCTGTGCCTCAGCCTCGGCGCGCTGAGCCTCTTCTGCAGCAGCCTGTTGAGCGGCCTGATCCTCGGCAGCCTTCTGGGCTTCCTGCTGTGCCTGCTGTTCAGCAGCCTGACGGGCAGCCTCTTCGGCGGCAGCCTGAGCCTCGGCTTCAGCGGCGCGTTGTGCTTCTTCCGCTGCGGCCTGCTGTGCTGCCTGTTCTTCGGCAGCCTTCTGCGCTTCCTGCTGGGCCTGCTGTTCGGCCGCCTGGCGGGCGGCTTCTTCGTCGGCGGCACGTTGCGCCTCTTCTGCGGCAGCTTGTGCTTCGGCAGCCTGACGTGCAGCTTCTTGCTCGGCTGCACGCTGGGCATCGCGCGCATTACACGCATCCTGATCGGCTGCTTCCGCACCATCGCTGCAGACAACCGCCTGCGCCAACTGGATCAGGCCGTCCTCAGCCTGGCGCGACTGCGATTTCGTCTGTGAGTAATTTATGGTCGATGCCATGACGGGCTTTGCCAGTACCGCCATCGAGAGCACCGGTATGGCCACCGTGTTCAGCAATCTGTTTTTGAACATGCCTTGCGTTTCCTTCCCTTAGTCCCGTCAGAGGTCGACCAATGTCAAACCATCCAGACAGCGACTTTTATTCTGTTTCGCCGATTCTCAGGAACCGAGGCCCGCCCGGAACCTAGGTCCAATCAAATTAACCCCACCTGAACGAGCGAAAGGACGTTTTGCTCCATGCGGTCTGAGCGTGAAATAGGGCGCGACCGCTGGTTTCAACACAAGAAAAACACGCTAATTTTTGGACCTCTACGGTTTCCAGTTGATTTCAGCTGGAAAACCAGACGAATATTGGGCCCAAGTGTGGCCGATCAATTGCCGCACCGACCACGGATAGCCGCCAACAAAAACAAACGGCATCCACCAACAGAGAGGATCACATGCGTATTCCCACACGTTTCTTGGCTGCAGCTTCGATCGCCGCACTGTCGCTGTTTGCTGGCGCAGCATTGGCGCAGGAAAAGATCATCATCGGGACCGAAGGCGCATATCCGCCGTTTAACAACCTGGAAGCCGACGGCACCCTCGTCGGCTTTGACATCGACATCGCCAAGGCGCTTTGCGACGAGATGAAGGTCACCTGCGAATTCGTGACGCAGGATTGGGACGGCATCATCCCGGCTCTCCAGGCCAAGAAGTTCGACGCGATCATCGCATCCATGTCGATCACCCCGGAACGTCTTGAGAAGGTCGACTTCTCCAAGAAGTACTACAACACACCGCCGGCTGTTGCCGTGCCGAAGGACTCCCCGATCACCGACGTTGCCGGTTTGAAGGGCAAGACGCTTGGCGCCCAGTCCTCGACCACGCACGCCAACTATGCCGAAAAGCATATGGCTGATTCCGAGCTCAAGCTTTATCCGACCGCCGACGAATACAAGCTCGACCTCGAAGGCGGTCGTGTGGACGCCGTCGTCGACGACATCGTCGTTCTGTCGGAATGGGTCAAGTCGGACGCCGGCACCTGCTGCAAGATACTGACCCCGCTTCCGGTCGATGTCGACATCAACGGCCAAGGCGCCGGCATTGCCGTCCGCAAGGGCGAAACCGCGCTTGCCGACAAGTTCACGGCCGCAATCGCTGGCATCCGTGCGAGTGGCAAGTACAAGGAAATCAACGACAAGTATTTCGACTTCGACGTTTACGGCCAGTAACCGCCGGATCGCCGATACGATTGCGAATGGCGGAAGTTCTATGCTTCCGCCATTTTGCATTTCATGCTGAAGCAATAATCAAATGCGGGCAAACCGCTAAGGGGGATATGGCATGAGCGGATTGTTTTCCGCGCTGGGCTCCGTTTGGGCCTGGATCGGACATGTGTTCGATCCGTTCTGCGGGCCGGCCGGTGCGTTCACACTACTCGCCGGCGATACACTGATCTCATGTGGCGCAACCGGTTGGGGCGACGAGATTGCCCTGGGCGTCAAAGTCACCGTTTCACTCGCACTTGCCACTTTGCCGGTTGGCCTCGCGCTTGGCTTCATGATTGCCCTCGCCATGCAATCGCAGGAAAAGAGTTTGAGGACGGCAACAGGCGTCTACACCACGATCTTTCGAGGCCTACCCGAACTGTTGACCCTGTTCATCGTTTACTACGGTTTCCAGATTTTTCTGCAAGGCGTCCTGACTTGGTTGGGTAGCGAGAGTAAGGTCGAGATCAATGCATTCGTCGCTGGCATGCTCGCCCTTTCCGTGGTTTTCTCTTCCTATGCCTCGGAAGTACTGCTCTCCGCCTTCAGGGCCATACCAAACGGCCAGTACGAAGCCGGTAGCGCACTTGGCCTGTCGAGGCGCAAGACAATGTGGCTGATCATCCTGCCACAACTCATTCGCATTGCACTCCCCGGTCTCAGCAATCTCTGGCTCGTGCTTCTCAAGGACACCGCACTCGTCTCAGTCATCGGCCTCGCCGATATCTTACGGCAAACTGGGATTGCCGCACGGGTCACCAAAGAGGCTTTCCTGTTCTACGGCCTTGCTTGCCTCATCTATCTCGGCCTTGCCAGCCTCTCGTCTATTGGCCTTAGCGCTATCGCCCGTTGGGCCAACCGCTCGGGGGTCAGCCGATGACCCATGTGCTTGAAATGATTCCCGCCCGCCCAGCACCACCGAACAAGGCGTCACGCCTGAACGGCGCTCGAATTTTGGGCTACGCGCTGCTATGCTTATGGGCAATTCTGGGAGCCGCATTGCTCTGGTCGGTGATATCCAATTGGGACATCGACAAGGTATCCCGATACGGCCCGCGCTACATCAACGGACTATTGACGACAATTGCCTTGACGGTGACGTCAATTGCCCTCGGCGCTATCCTCTCTCTGCCAGTGACCTTCGCGCGTATGTCGAAGAATCGGGTGCTCAATACGATTTCCTACGCCTATGTCTATCTCTTCCGCAGCACGCCCATGTTGCTGCAGATCTTCCTCGTCTACTACGGCCTCGGGTCGTTTAGGCCGCAGATAGAGGCAATGGGGCTCTGGTGGTTCTTCCGAGAAGCCTGGTATTGCGCGGCCTTTGCGATGACGCTCAACACAGCCGCCTATCAGGCGGAAATCCTGCGCGGGGCAATCCAGAGCGTACCGCGTGGCCAGACGGAAGGCGCTAAGTCACTCGGCCTGCCCACACCCATCACCTTCTGGAAGATCATCCTGCCGCAGGCGCTGATCGTGGCGCTGCGCCCTTACGGCAACGAGATCATCTTCATGATCAAGGGCTCGGCAGTAGTCGCGGTCGTCACCGTGCTCGACCTGATGGGCCAGACCCGCTACGCCTTTTCGCGCACCTTCGACTACCAGACCTATCTCTGGGCTGCGATCTTCTACCTGACGATCGTCGAGGCCTTGCGTCATACCTGGGCCTGGCTGGAAGCCCGCCTGACGCGCCACCTCAAGCGCTAGAAAGACGGCTCTTGGCAGCACTCTCGTTAGAGGGCTGCCAAGACACTGACTTCATAGACTTTTTCGACCCAACTCGCTTGAAGTTAATGCACGATTAACCATCTGATGTTTCCATTGTCGACAGGGCCCGCGTTGGTCGCGGCCCCGGTCGGTTGCGGCAGCGCTTTACCGTCCGCACCGATCCCCAGACCGGGATACGGAGCGAACGGACATGAACACTGAGATGGAACTGATGCTGAAGGGCTATGGTCTCACCACGGCCCAGATTCTCTACCGCCTGCCCGACCATCCATTGCTGCTGCAGACCTATGTCTGGCAGCACTACGATCTGGCGCCGGACTTTCCCGAAATGAAGGGCTTCCTTCGCTTCTGGCAGGACAAGATTGAGGGGCCGCTCCATTCGGTCCAGTATGTTCACCAGAAAATGATCAGCGCCAGCGAATGGCGCGCGTTGAAAGGTGAATTCATCCTGCATTGAGGTCGCGCGATCAGACACACGCGTCAGACATGCACATCCCCATGCGCCAGTTCGCCATCCTCCGGATCGCGGTACAAAACGGCAATGAGAAGTGCCAGGTAAAATAGCGCGACAGCGGCGAGAATGATCAGGCCGTGAATGGGACCCAGATGCGCATTCGCAACCACCTGCCCGAAACTTGTCACGAACTCGACGGGCAATTCGTCCGGCTGCAATTTCGGGCTTGAGATCTTCAACGTCCAGGCCAGCAGCAATATCACGTACATCCAGCCATAGTTGCGTCGGATGCGGCGAAACAGGGCCTCGTGATATTCGATCAGAAACACCGGCTTGCGCAGACTGTCGGCAATGACTTCGGCCCAATTGGTATTCAGCTCCGGCCGCGGACACAGCGCCTGGGCAAAATAATGCCGCTCGAGTTGTCGAACCCGCGCGCGGTAGACATCGAAAAATCGATACCGTCGCGCTTCGATCATCAGAAACACCGAAATCAGCAGCATCGCAAACAGGATGACGCCGTGATGTGATGTCGGTGTCGAAAGCGACACGGACAGCAGGCCTGCAACCACCGTCATCGACCAGTTGGATGTCCGGTCGATACGATCACGCCAACTGGTCATGCGAGCGATTTCCCCACGATAGTAGTGGATGATCATATTGGCCTTTTCCGCGGAATTCGATGGCAGGGTCGGCGCGCTTGCGGAAGCCGGCGTGGCCAATTGCGGCTCGACGGCGATTTGCTTTGCTTCCAGTTCGACAACTATGACGTCCCCCCCACAATACCTCCATTGTCGTAGCGCACCACTCCGGCGAAGATGCGGCAGAGACAACAGATCCGCCTCAACATTGCCATTCCGGCGCTGAGCCGCTAGAGCACAGCCAAAGGCCGGAACGCGGCCAGGACCACAAGGAGCCGCAATGGCCAAGATCGACGAAGAAGCATTGGCTGAGGCCTATAACCGCGCTCTGGCGCTTGAAAAATCCGGCGACATCGACGCCGCCGTGAAGGCTTATGCCGAAGTGCTGGACATTGATCCCGAGGATCATGGTGGTGCGTCCGTCCGCATCGCCGCACTCGGGCGTGGCGATGCGCCGCCCAAGGCGCCTGACGCCTATGTCGAAACCCTATTCGATCAGCATGCCGAAGCCTTCGAGGACATCCTTGTCGAGCAGCTCGGTTATGCCGTGCCGGCGCTGGTGCGCCAGCGCCTGCAGACGCTCGGCCTTGGCCCCTTCAAGCGCCTGCTGGATCTCGGGTGTGGCACCGGCCTGACCGGCGGCACCCTGCGCGACATGGTCGACGACATCACCGGCATCGACATTTCGGAAAACATGGTCGAGCTCGCCCATGAAAAGGATCTCTACGAGACCCTGTATGTCGCTGAAATCGAGGACTTCCTTGAGGACAATGACGAGGAGGCCTTCGACCTGATCACTGCGACCGACGTTCTGCCCTATCTCGGCGCACTTGAGCCGCTGTTCTTCGGCGCGGCCGAAAACATGGTCGATGGTGGCTTGCTCATCTTCTCGTCCGAGACACGCCCGGCCGAGCTCTTGGCTGGACGTCCCTACATGGTCGGTCCGCACCAGCGTTTCGTCCATGCCGAGGCCTATGTCCGCGAACGCCTGGCCGCCACCGGTTTCGAAATCGTCGAAATCACCGACATCAACGTGCGCATGCAGGACGGCGAACCCTCTCCCGGACACCTGGTGATCGCGAAAAAGAAATAAACGCAATCAAGGATTGCCATATACAACCACAGAGCGTCATCGATTGGTGGCGCCCTTTCCGGTTCTTGCTAGGCTTTCCCGCAAATGGGGGATTGCAGATGCAAACATTGGCTGTGATTTGGGCATCACTGAAAGAGTTCCTGACCACTGAATCGATCTTGGTCGCCATTGCGATGGCCGCAACCACAGTCATCGGTCTGATCTTCGGTCGATACGAGATCAGATTGCGCCGCCTACGAATGATCCGCGACTACATTGCCGCCTTTCCGACTACGGCTGGCGGCGATGGCGCACAGGGCATAAATCCATCATTCGAGTTTGTCCGGACGAAATACTCGGCTGACGTAGAGCCATACGCGCCGCCGCCGGAAGCATCTAGAACGCCGCCGAATGGAGAACCCGGGGCAAAGGAAAACGCTGACGAACTGGTTTCCCAGATCACTGCTACCATCGAGCAGACCCATCGTTTTGGGCGGCAGCACGATCGCCAGTTGCTTCTTGTCATCGCTGCCCTACGCACTTGTCGTGATGACCGGGTTCTACATTTCACTCATCCCTTTATGCAGCATGATAAATGCGACCTGTACGCAGGATCTTGTGCTCAGCCTGTTTATCACCGGCGGATTACCGGGATCTGGCAGTGCAGAAGCAAACC
>NZ_AHZC01000438.1 GCF_000247475.1 Rhizobium sp. PDO1-076
CGTTGGCTCCCGGCTGTCAAACCGGCGTGCGGGAGCTTTGGCGGCACCGGGCTGCTCCCGTTCGAACACGAGTGGCTTTTCAAGGCTATCTACCGGATCCATCAGCATTGGTCTTCCTCCGCTCCTGGGCCTACTCGGCTGCGATCGACATGGGCTGGGGCATTGACTGGGGCATGGGATAACGCGGCGGGGTCGAGACATTGGCCGGTGTCTTGACCACATCGTCCTTGGGTCCGAACGAGACCAGTCTGCCGCCCTGGACGACACCGACCATGTCGACATATTGCAGAATGCTCGGTCTGTGGGCGACCAGGATGACGATCCCGCCGCGTTCGCGGACTTTGAGGATCGCTTCGCCAAGCGCCTGTTCGCCCTCGGCATCGAGATTGGAATTAGGCTCGTCAAGCACCACCAGGAAAGGATCGTCATAGAGTGCCCGAGCAAGAGCCACCCGCTGACGCTGGCCGGCCGACAGAACCTGTCCGGCCACGCCGATATCCGTCTGGTAACCGCTCGGCATGCGAACGATCAGGTCGTGAATGCCAGCCGTCTTTGCAGCCCGAAAGATCTTGCGAGCATTGGCGTCATCATCGAAACGGGAGATGTTCTCGGCGATTGTTCCATCCATCAGCGACACATCCTGCGGCAGATAGCCGATATTGCTGGTGAAGAACTCCGTCGGCCATTGCTTCAGGTCGGCGCCGTCAACGCGGATTGCACCGCGCAGTGCAGGCCAGATTCCAAGGATTGACCGGACCAGGGTCGTCTTGCCACCGCCGCTCGGGCCGATCAGCGCCAGCGCCTGGCCCGCCTTCAGCTGGAAGCTGACATCGGTCAACAGCACGGTGCCCGATGTTGGCGCGACGGTGGTGATATTCTCGACCGTCAGTGTCTCGGATGGAGCCGGGAGGTCGAAGCGGGTATCCGGGCGATTGAGAACGCCAAGCGTGTCCTTGATCCGGCTCCAGCTGCGCCGTGCGGCCATCACGCCCTTCCACTGGGCAATCGCCTGGTCGACGGGTGCAAGCGCCTTGCCGGTGATGATCGACGAGGCAATGATCGAGCCGGCGGACATGTCACCCTTGATCGTCAGATAGGCCCCGACGCCGAGAATGGCGGACTGAAGCATCATGCGCAGCACCTTCGAAATCCCGGCAAAGGTGCCGGAAATGTCGGAGGTCGCGGTCTGTGCATCGATATGCCGGACATTGGCCTGCTCGAAGCGATCGAGCGCCCGTTCCGTCATGCCCATCGAATAGAGAACATCGCCGTTGCGCAGGTGGTTGTCAGCGACGACATTGCGATGGACCGAGGTGCGGGCCAGGTCGCGCGCATGGCGGCGCGACAGGAGTTCGGCCGCAAGCGTCAGGCAGGAGAGGAAGATGGCACCGCCCAGTGTCAGCATGCCGAGTACCGGATGCAGCAACCAGACGAAGATGAGATAGACCGGGATCCATGGCAGATCGAATAGCGCCACCGGACCGGCGCCGCTGAGGAAGCCGCGAACGGTGTCGACATCCCGGCCCCTTTCGACGGCCTCTGCCGGAGCATAGCCGAAACGTGGCATCTCGATCACTACCTTGTGCACCAGCGGTGCGATCTTGGCGTCGATATTGGCGGCGAAACGCACCAGGATCTGCGAGCGAATAATGTCGAACAGACCCTGGAAAAGATAGAGGCCGATTGCGATTGCCGACAGCCAGAGCAAGGTCGGCACGCTGCCGCTTGTCAGCGCCCGGTCATAGACCTGCATCATATAGAAAGCGCCGGTTAGGGCCAGGATGTTGATGATCCCCGACAGTCCGAAGACGAACCAGAGAAGACTGCCAATGCCGCGGATGGTGTAGCTTGCTTGTTTGCCCATGATCTTGCCCCTTAGCCCTTGTCTGCCCGGCCATTGAAATGGCCGGGCCGCCCTTCATTCGAAGACTTCGTCAGGCAACGCCGAGGAAGTCGTTGGCTGTCAGGTTGTGACGTCCGTGCAGAGCCAGCTCGAAGTCAGCGCCGTCATCCCCTTGCGTATTGCCGCGGATCACGGTGAATTCCTCGCCCTCGCGCAGCTCGTGGGTCACCGTGACATCGCCAATGCCGGTCATGGTCGTCCCGGCGGTCAGGTGCAGGTTTGCGCCCGTGCCCGAAAAGTCGATGCGGTCGCCGGCCTGGAAGCCATAGATCGTGTCGCCATTGGCGGCGGCCGCGGAGTTGAACTTGAATACGTCGTCGCCAAGTCCCCCATCCATGATGTTGACGGCACTCGATGCGGTGACCACGTCATGGCCCGAGCCGCCGATGAAGTTCTCGAAGCCATAGAAGGTATCGCTTCCCGTCGAGCCGCCGCTGACCGAACCACGGCCCATGAAGCCGTTGCCGAGATCGACGGTCAGGCCGCTGCTGTTGACGGCGTAGTCCAGCGTGTCGATGCCATCTTCGCCATGATAGACATCGTTGCCGTCGTTTGCGGTGGACAGAACGGTGTCGTTGCCGGCACCTGCCCAGACCCGTTCGGCACCGGCACCACCCTCGATGATGTCGTCGCCGGCATCCGCGAAGATCAGGTCGTCACCCTCGCTGCCGAAGATCACATCACGGCCGCTACCGGCATGGATCTCGTCAGCACCGCTGCCACCCGTGATCACATCGTCGCCGTCACCGCCGAGAATGACATCGTCGCCGGATTCGCCGCGCAGGATATCTGCACCGCCATCGCCAGACAGGACATCGGTTCCGTCACCTCCCAATGCGACGTCATTTCCGGCAGCGCCTTGCAGGACATCACTTGCACCCGTGCCGATTAGTGTCTTGGCTGCGATCGCGGTGGGCGGCGTGACCACGTCCCCATCATCATCGCCGTCATTGTCGTCGTCCTGATCATCATCCGTCTCGTCGTCGTCCTCATCGTCGTCGTCCTCATCGTCGTCGTCGTCGTTGTCGACGGTGCCGTCATCCTCATCATCGTTATTCTGATCGTCATCGTCGTCCTCATTGTCCGCGCCGTCTTCGAGATCGGACGAGAATATATCCTCCGGAAGACCGGTGAGACCGGTGTTGCGTTCGATGATGTCGGCGAATTCCTGTCCGTCGATGAAGTTTTCGTAGAGATCGAAGTTGTCGAAGCGCTCCTTGTAGTAGAAGCGATCGGCCTCCTGCAGACGGTCGAATTGTTCATGCAGGATTGCCCAGAAAGTCGAGCCGGCCATGCCGCCGTTGAAATGCGCTTCGGCAAGGCCGCCGACCCAGAGATCGACCCGGTCGATGCCCTTGACGAGGCCGGTGCCGTCCCCTTGGACTGCGACAATGTCGCCATTGATCGCCTTGAATGCATTGATCTGGTCGGCCCGCAGGACAAGATCCGGATAGGCCGCCATGAACTGGGCGATCACGATGTCGGTCAGGCCGTTGCGAGTCTGGAAATCCTGCCAGCTGGAATAGGGGTTCACCGAACCACCATTGGCCGAAAGGAAGCCGACGGCAAACTTGACGTATGGGTCCGTCGAATTCTGCAGGCTTGCCTTCACCTGGTTCAGGGTGCCAAGGCCGACATCACGGCCGCGAGCCACATTGAAGGCGAAGAGGTCAGCGCGGATGCGTACCAGGTCATTGCGGACCGCATCGACAATGTTGAAATCGACTTCTTCCGCCGGCTGCTCGACGATTCCGGCGAGGATCGCGCCGGTGCCCAGTTGTTCATAGCCGGGCTGAGGGTCATAGCCCATCGCCTGCAACTGGATGAGCTGCTCGGGCGTGAACACGTCATTGCTCGGGTTGAGGAAGGCATCGAACAGATTGACCGAGTAGTTCTGTCCGTCATCGCCCTTGACTGTAATCGTATCACCGATCAGCGAATGGCCGATGCGATAGACGGCGGCGGCAAATTCGTGGCTGATGCCGGCCGTGGCTTCGGGGTTGTATGCTTCGAAGCCATGGTCTCCAACACCCTGGATGCCACCGATCAGTGCATCGGCGAATTCGGTGAAGACGACACGCTGGTATTCGGCCTCGTTGACCATCTTGGCCGCCTGGAACAGCTCTTCCGTCGTGCCGGCAAAGCCCGCATCGAGCAATGTGTCGATGTGGAAATTGTGGTTGCGGGCCCAGATCGTGTGCATCGAGGTCAGCGTGACGTTTTCATTGGTGCGACCATCGCCGCCGACATAGTGGTCGAGCAGGTTGATCACCGGATTGGTGTCGAGCAGCAAGGCATGGCTCGATCCCATGAAATTGCCGGCAAGCGCACGCACTGTCGCAGCATCATACTTGTTCGTGGCACTGTTCCACAGGGTGGGATAGTAGCCATCGATGGTGATGCCGCCGGTTGGCAGGCCGGGACCGGTAAACAGCGTGCCTGCTTCGCGATGGTGGTCGAGAAGTTCGCGCAGGGTCGACATCAGATCGAAGCCGGATGCTGACGGGTCATCTGCGCCCATCAGGATCCGCGAACCGTATCCATGATTGCCATCACTTTCGCGCAGCAATTGGCCGACAATCATGTTTGAGCCATAGACCTGGTTCTGGTCGACATAGGCCGAGGTCTTGTTGATATGCTGCGGGATGTCGTCAGCCGATGCCAGTGGCTCGGCCAGCGAACCACGCGTAAGGTCGGTGAAGTTGGACGCGACAGGTCCTGGAATATCCACGCCGTCGATGACGACCTGTCCGGCACCACCCTTGGGCAGGAAGTCGAGGCCATGGTCGAAATACTGACCAAAGGCCATGAAGAAGATATTGGCCTCGTTGGCATTGTTTGGCAGATCAAGCTCCTGTTCACCCAGGACATTGGAGATCTGTCGTGGATCCAGGCCGTCGAAGATCGGATTGAGCGCGCGGTTGATGATCGCTCCCGTGCTGTCGGTGACGACACCTTCGCCGTAGCGTGCCTCGGTCAGGCGGATGAATGGCTGATCGGCGGCGCCAAAACCATCATTGTCAGCATTGTTGCCTTGCCCAGACAGGCTGCGTACACCGACGGCACCGTCGGTATCATCATCGTCGGCAAAGGCTGGCAAACCACGCACGAGGTTGGTGATGCCCGCCACGTCCCTGGCAGTCAGCGTAAACGGACCTGTCGGCTCGCTGCCACTGTTATCGTCATCGTTGTCGCCATTTGCGCCGATCGGCGAAAGCGTCGGGGTCTGGCCAGTGAACGTGATCGAGTGCGTGCCATTGGACAGGGTTCTGGTACCATTGGCATTCACCGTCTCGACATAGTCGGCCGGATCGGCACCTTCAGGGATTTCGATGCGATCCTGGGACCGCAATGTACCGATCAATGTGTCGTTGCCGCCATTCGAGCGGAACAGGATGCGGTGGGCTGAGGCCATGCCGCTCAAATTGACGGTATCGTCACCTTCCGAGCCATTGATGGTGATGGTGTTGAAGTTCAGGCTGGTGCCGTTGAAGTTGCCGAGCGTGGTGACATTGTCATTGCCGTTGCCGGTGTTGATGACGATCTCCTCGACATTGTCGAGTTCGACAGCAACCTGCCCATTGCGCGTGATGACGATCTCGGTCGAATTGAGGAGGCCCGTGATGCCGTTGGCTAGAGCGGCGGCCCGGCTGTAGACGACGAAGGCCTCGTTACTGGCATCGCCCTCGATGCGGACGGTATCGCCGGCGTTGTTGTTGGTCTCGCCGTTGAACCGGTCGCGACCATCGCCGACATTCCAGACCATGATATCGTCACCGGTGCCGCCCGTGACGGTATCATCGCCACCACCGCTGAAGATGATGTCATTGCCGCCACCGGCGCTGATCGTGCTTGCCGCCACACCGCCGACGATGACTTCAGAATTGCCGCCGCCATTGATGTCGTTGGCATCATAATTCACTGAGACCGTTGCCGTGTCGTTGGCGAGGCCATCGGTTGCGGTATAGGTGGCGGTCCGGCTTTGCTGTGTGGTGTAGCCGAATGTTGTCACGCCGCCGGCGCGCCCGACCGTGAACAAGGTCGAGTTTTCGGTGATGCTCGTGATCGAAAGCTGTCCGTCCAGATCCACGTCATTGGCCAGCAGTGCCCAGTCCGGCACGTTGAAGTTGCCCTGGATATTGGTAATGACGATGTCATTGCCGGCATTGGGCAGATCGTTGGTGGCCGTGACATTGACCCTGGTCTCAGCCACGTTCGACGACAGCAATCCATCGTTGACCGTCACTTCGATGAGACGTTGGGTCGTGTCGGGATTCTCGGATGTGTTGCGATAGCTGATCGACTGGATGGCGTTCTGGTAGGCCGCCAGCGATGCCACCCCTTCCAGGGTCACGACGATGGTCGAACCGATGACCTGCGTGGTTGCCGAAATCGCCGCATTCTGTGCGGTCAGTGCAGCCGGGATGACAAATTCGTCACCGGCGAAGGCATTGGTCAGCACGATGCTGGCCGATACCAAGGTTTCGCCGTCGTCGGTGATGCGCGGCTGCGAGGCGATCGCCGTCGATGCACCATTCTCGGTGTAGCTGGTCAAAATGTCGACGGATGCCGGGTTGGCAGGGATCTCGAAAACCGCGTTGATGCTGACATTGTCGATCGAGAAGGACTCCCCGGCGTCCAGCGTATTGTTGGCGCGGAAGCGGATGGCCGCGGTGCTCGCGAATTGAACATCAGTTGGCAGGGTTACCGATATGTTGCCGCCGTTGTTTCCGTCGAACGTGCGCAGGGTCGTAAAGTTCGTGCCATCGGCAGCAAATTCGAACAGGATCTCTTCATCATCCAGAAGGCCCAGAAAGGCCGTTACGCCGATGTCACTGATCGAGAAAGTGACGACAGCCGAAGACGCGCCCTCAAGGTTCAGGGCACGGGCCACCGAGGCATTGTCAGCGTTGCCAGCCGAGAATGTCAACGTGCCGGCATTGGTCACCTGGACGCTTCCAGTCGTTGCGCTGGCAGTGCCGTCTCCGGCTTCACTCCAGGCCGCATTGAAGCTGCCATTGGTACCGTTGTTGTTGCCATAGGAGCGGGTGCTGAAAGTGTCGGCCCAGTTGCGGTTGACGATGTCGAAGCCGTTGAGTTCAATTTCTGGCGCGATCAGCGAGACAGTGCGGTCGGCGAATTGCAGTTTCTCAATGTTCCACAGCCGGTCGATGCCGTCTGCAGCCAGTTGCCTGCCGGTGATGGGATCGACTCCGCCGACCGTGGGATTGACGTGATTTACGGTGAAACTTCCATCGGCGTTCGCGGTGATTTGATAGTTGGCGAAATTGTCCCAATAGACCGCCGTGTCGATGTCGCCGTCATTGCCGCCTTTGACGATTTCTCGAACAATGGTAAGCGCACCGGGATTGACGACACGACTGAACATCAGTTCGTCGAGCGTGAGGCCGTTGAAGGCGGGCAGGGCGCCGGAAACAGGCGCGCCATCGACATAGTCCGCAAGCCTCCAGACAACGTCGTCCAGACCATCGACGGTATAGGCGACACCTCCATGCGTGAAGCCGATGCGGACGTTGAGCCAGCTGTCACCGTCGATTACGTCGTCGCCGCCACGACCCTCGATCAGGTCGCTGCCGCCGCCGCCAAGCAGAATGTTGCCGTCGTCGAAGGCGATTTCTGCCTCGCGGGCAGCCTCTCCCACGGTAATGCTGTTCTGTACGAGATCGCCGAGCAGTTGACGAAGACCGTTGATGCGATCAATCCCCGCCTGGCTCAGGTGGTGGTTGACCATGGTGCCTTCGGCGCCGGCAAGGTTCGCCCCTGGATTTACCTCCGGCTCGGCTGGCGGTGTCGTCGTGAAGGCGGTCGCGCGATCATCGCCCTTCAGGACATCGTCCGATTTGTAACCGGACAAGCCTTCGACGGCGTCGAAGCGGTTGCGCAGGATATCCTGCTGCTCCGTCGTGAAGATGGGACGTAGCAAATCAGCATCTGCGGCCTTGGTGGAGCCCTTGTAGGCCGCCCAGTCATAGCCCCACATGCCTTCATTGCGCATGACGCTTTCGCCCTGCACCATGATGTCGTCGCCGGATTCGGAGTCGAAGTCATGTTCGTTTTCACCAGCGAACATGACGTCGTGGCCGATGATCGTGGAGTTGAAGAAGAGTTCGGAATTGTCGCCGGCCGTCGTATCGAAGCCGTTGCCGGCCTCGATCCAGTCGTCCCCCTCGTTGCCGAGCAGGAAGTCGCTGCCTTCCCCGCCGAGCATGAAGTCATTGCCTTCGCCGCCGAACATTTCCTTGCCGTCTGGCCCGGCGACCAGGTAGTCGGAGCCCTGGTTGCCGAAGACGAGCGCGAGGCCGGAGCCGCCATGGACGACATCATTGCCTTCCTCGCCCATCAGGAAGTCGGTTTCACCGATGTCTGTCCCCGAATTGGTGATGATGTCGTCGCCTGTGCCGCCATGCACCTTGTCGACGCCGTAGCCGGCTTCGATACGGTCGTCGCCGCCGCGTCCCCAGACCGTGTCGTCACCGCCACCGGAGATGATCGTGTCAGCCTGGTTCGTCCCCTGGATGAGGGCATGGTCAAGACTGTTCAACTGGATGAAATTAGCGCCCCGCTGCACCATTGGCGAGAGCGCATTCAGGAACGGGTTGTCGCCGGACGGATCACTATAGCCCCATTTGGCCTGTTCTGCGGCATCGACATAGAGAACATGGTCGGGAACCGAGAAGATGTCGCCCGGCACGGCATAACCTGTCTCGCCAATGTCCGTATTGCTGATCAGCAGTTCGGCCAGCGAGTTGGCTTCGAGTTCGTTCAGCAGGTTCAAGCCCTGTGTACGCGACAGATAGTAGAAGCGGTCGCCGTTCTGCAGGTTTTCCATTTGCAGTTCAAAGACGAATGAGAAGGTGGAGCCCAGCATGCCGCCGAACGCCATTTTCTTTTCCGCGATGCCGCCGACCCAGAGATCGACGTCGTTAAGGCCCCCCAAGCCGGAGGCGTAGGTGCCGGTGCCGTTGAGGAAGGCCTGCCGGTCGGCTTCGTCGAGCGATGCATCGCCGAAGACCAGATCCATGGCAGCTTCGCGCTTGGCATCGGTGGTCGTGGCAGATGCTATCGTTGCATGCGTGCCATAGGCGGCAATGAAGTTCACGATCGACGCCGGATTCTTCAGGTTCATCCCGAAGTCGATCCAGTTCTTGTATGGATCGAGCTGGGTGTCGCCGTTGGCGATTTCCTTGAACTGCGCCCGAGCGGCGTTCAAGCTGGGAATGCCGGTTTCCCGGCCACGGGCGATATTGAGGGCGGGCAGGTCGAGCGGAATGCCAACAAGATGGTTGCGCAAAACGTCGGTGACGAATTCGTCGATCTCGTTGCCGATCTGGCCGGTCATGCCGCGGATGATGGCGCCAGCACCCTGTTCTGCTGTGATGATCCCGGGTGCATAGGCAAGCGGGTTCAGGAAGGCATCGAACAGGTCCAGCGACGACCCCACGCCGTTGGCATCGATGCTATCTACAGTCTCGTTCAGCATGGAATGGCCGAAGCGGTAGACCACATGGGCAAATTCGGCAAAGATTGACGGATCGATGTCCATCGACGGATTGAACACGAAGATATCAATATCCGGCTGAATCTTGCGGGCGAATTCCTCGAAGACCAGATGCTGGTATTGCATTTCGGTGGTGAAACGCGCTGCCTGGAACAGACGTTCACCGTCCCAGTTAAGGCCATCCTTGATGGTTGCCAGATCGCCGGTGGGAAGTTCAGTGACATCTGTCGCCAGCCATTCGTTCAGGAAGTCGAAGTCGCCGTTCTGTGCGGCTTCTATCGCCCTTTCCTTTACCTGCTCCACTGTCTTGTTGTGCTCGGAATGGAAGATGTGGTGTACGGCGGTCAGCCCGATGTTTTCATTGCCGCGACCGTCGCCGGTGACGAAATGCGCATCGAGCAGTTCGTCGTCATAGGTTGTCGCCTGTCCGAACTGGTTGAGCGGAATGGCGTTGCCTGCGAGGTCATCGGCATCCGCCGTCTTCAGAATGTCGGGTGTGCCAGGGTTGCGATCGTGATCGACCAGACCAGGGACGGCGTTGTGGGCGATATCGTCGAGGAAGGCATGTCCCGTCAGAACAGCATTCGTGAGGCTGACCGGAGCTTCAGGATTGCCTTCGACCCAGACGATATTGCCGGCCGTTCCGGTCGCGACCTGTGGAAAGCCGTTTGGCCCACGGACAAATTCGCCATAGGCGTCCATCATGAACAGGGGCACATTCCCGACGAATTCGTCGGCCAGGTCGATGCCGAGTATGGCGCGGGCCTGTTCCTTGACTTCACCCCAGGTGGCGATGCCCTTGGCACCCTCGAGCAGGTGACCAGTGGCAACAGGCCTGTCATCGACCATTTCGTATTCGCGCAGGAAAAGCTGTTTGGAGGCTGTCGATGAATAGGTCTGGTTCTGGTCAATGAAAGGTGTCGTGAGATTGTTCGGATCTTGCGGTGAGCGCGTCAAAACCATGTAGTTGCTGCGTCCACCCGGAATGTAGAGCGGGTCATCGGGCGAAAGCGGAATATAGATCTTGTCGTTGCCGCCCTTTTCCACGAGATCGAGGCCGTGGTCGAAGAACTGGCCGAAAAGTGTGAACCAGGAATTATAGGGAGCCGAAAGCCCTTCATCGGGTGCGACGTTTTCGAGCGCCAGGGATGGCCCGTCGAAAGCCAGTCCGAAGCGGCTTTCCAGCCCGACGAAAGCGGGATCCGTATCCGTGGCGGGTCGGTCGGCAGACAGTTGCTGCGTGACCTCAGCAGCCAGAACGGCAACGGTTTTCTGCTGGGCCGCCGGCAATAGGGCATTGTCTGCCTTCGCTGCATCCAGCGCTGCGGTGAATTCGGTGCGGATCGCATTGACGGCCGCCATGGCGTCACCGGTGTAACCAGCCTGGGCGAGCGCGGTATAGATAGCGGCCGGGTTGGCCAGGGTCTGGTCGACGACGAGATTGGAGATCAGGCGCGGATCGGCATCAGCAACCGCACCGCTCGGGCTGTAGGCGCCCCCGATCGTGGTCAACGCCGGCGATCCGTCAGGGTTGGTCCCGGTGCGGATCTGGAACGTGTCCCCATCGCTCACCCTCCACCCTTGTTCGAGCAATCGTACAAAGGGCTGATCCGCCGCACCCCAAAGCTCGCGGCCTTCCCCGAGATTGTTGTAGCTGCCATCAACCGTGCGCAAGCCGTACGGGACGTGCTCGGCGCTGATCGCAAGTGTCAGGCCCAGATCCGTCACGGTCTGTGTCACACTGTCTACGACAATTCGATCACCGGCACTGTCGATCGGGAAGCCCTGTGAATCCAGCGCATATGTATTCCCGGCGGGATCGACCCAGATTTCCTTGAGGCCTGCGGCGTAGTCACCCGAATGAGCAATGGAATTCGCTTCGGCGATCTTGATCTGTTTCAAGATGAAATCGAGGTCGTGCGTGTTCAGTTGAACCATCTGATATCAGGGGTTGGTACCCCGCCTCCCAGGTTGAATGTCCCGATGCGCCGCTTCGTCCCCCATGGACATCTGGAGCTGGCATCCCGTCATTAGCCTGCCAGAACCCCCCAGAATTCAAAGGGAGCTTGGTCCAACGATGATCGAGCGGAAGGTCGGAAAGATCTTCAGACCAAGGTATGAAGACTTCGGGACGTTCGTTGCTGTAGGAATTTTGGCAGGAGCAGAGATTTTGTATTTGATTTAAACAGTTTGGCCTAAAATGCCTGTTCTGTTCGAAGCTCGCGTTGAGGGGAAGACATGCCTGGGACCGCGCGACGTGTACAAAATACAGCCTTAGGGCCGCCAACAATGGCGCGGCAGCCGTCATGGTTCGCCAGGATGCTGGCTTCGATCGCCAATCTCTCCATTGCCAACCAGTTTCTGATCGCAGCTTCCGTCGTGGTCTTCGGGCTGATGGCCGCGGTCAGTTTCTACACTGCTTCACAGGTCGAACAATCCGCCCTTGGGGCTGCGGGGTCCGCCGGGGCTGCACGCATGCAGACATCGATTGCGCCGCTGATCCGACGTGGCGCGGGTGATGCCTTCCTTTTCGATGATCAGTTCCGCCGCGACATTAACTCTTTGGTGGGGCAGGGCCCCAAGGGCCAGCGGATCACCAATGTGAAGATCTGGCTGGCCGATGGAACAGCGGCGTTTTCGGTCAAGGCCGAGAATGCCGGCGGGGCCGTGATGTTTGATGAATTGAAGGCCGCACTGGCGGGGGAAACGATCGTCTCTCGCACAATCGAGGAGAAGCACGGGTATTCGCAGAACGAGAAGGACGAAGCACTTCTGGAAATCTATGCACCGCTTCTGATCAATGCCGACGGCAGGGTTATCTTGGCCGGCGAGATTTATCTGGAATCAAACATGCTCGAGGAACAGATCTCCCGTTCACGCGCGATTTCCATGATTGCAGTCTTCCTGGTCTCTGTCCCCATGCTTTCGCTGCTCTATTTGATCGTCCGTCGCAGTGGGAGAGTTATTGACGAGCAGAGGCAGACCCTGCGCGAAAGTCTGCGCAATGCGATCGATCTGTCGATTGAAAACAACCGGCTGAGGGTCATGGCGGACAATGCGCGCGTCGAGGCGGGCAAGCTGAACGAGCGAATCCTTGATCAGATTGGTGCGGATCTGCACGATGGTTCGCTACAGGTTCTCACCTTGGTGAAGCTCAGGTTGAGCGACCTTCTGTCGGCTGATGACCTGCAACAAAGCACGCGAAGCGCGCTAGGCAAACTCTTGGATCTGGTCTCGATGACACTGGAGGAGTTGCGCAATCTTTCGGCCGGCTTGATCCTGCCAGAGCTCGAACATGTGTGTGTCCGCGAGGCCATCGAACTGGCGCTGAAGCGCTACTTCGAAATAACCGGCTGTGACGTAAGACTTGAGGTTGGCGATGATATCGATCTCAGGGTGCATGACCTGTCAATCTGCCTCTACCGCTTTGTGCTGGAAGGTCTGATGAACAGTTTTCGCCACGCACGAGGGAACCGCCAGATGGTTCGATGTGTGTTCATCCGCGGACGGCTTTATGTCAGCGTCGCCGATTTCGGTGCAAGGCAGGTACTGTCGTCTGCAAAGGAGGTTAGTCGGGCGAGATTGGGCAAGGTCAGTCAGAAGAGACGCATTCGCTCCTTCGGTGGAAGGATGCGTTATTTTCCAAGGGCTACCGGCTCGATTGCTGTTGCAATTCTGCCGATCAATGTCTAGGTCCGCCTGGCTGGGACAGCATTGGGTCTGATGTGCGATCACGTGGAACGGTCCGGTTTTTCACCGCAATCACCAACTGCACCCGGTTGCGCACATTCAGCTTCTGCATGAGCGATGTCATGTAATGTTTGACCGTCTTTTCGCTGATGTTGATCGCTTGCCCGATTTCGCGGTTGGTTAGTCCCTTGAGCAAGCCACTGACGATCTGTTCTTCGCGGTGATGCAACCGCGTCGGCGAAGGCTGGTTGTTCCGACGCATCTGATCAGTCTTCATCGAGACGATCACCTTGGTGGCAAACCCGGGGGTCACATAGGTTTCACCCCGACAGGCAATCTTGATCGCCTCGTGCAATTCCGAAGAGGAACTTCCTTTCAGCACATAGGCCGAAACCCCGGCTTCCAGAAGCTCGATCGCGGGTTGAATCATGTTGCTGGCAGTAAAAACTATGACCTTTGTTGCGGGAGAACTGGCCATGATCTGCTCGATGGCAGCAAAGGTATCGCCTGGCATGGTCAGGTCCATCACGACTGCGTCCGGTGCAGTTTCTTCAACGATCCGCACGGCGTCGCAGGCAGAATGGCCCATTGCCACCACTTCAAGATCACTCTTTTCACTGTAGAGGCTGACAAGCCCCTCAAGCAAAACATGGTGGTCATCAATGAAGGCGACACGTAATTTCATAACGCAACCTGTCTGATTTTTTCTATTGGTAGCGATATTTCTCAATTAGATAAAGCTCATGGTAAAAGAGTGGTTAACTGCGGTTACGTTCGAAATAGAAGACTACCACCCGAAAATGGTAGTGCGGAACGCATGCTGCCTTGCCCCGGTTATGGGTTGCGGTGCAGGCAGCCAAAGGCTGTTTATGGCCCTGTTTTCGAAGTGTTAGCCACGAAAGAATACGCCAACCAATTGATAATAAACAAAATTACCGTCAGGTGACGATGCGTGCATTCTCGCAATGCTGCCAACGCGCCATATTGGTTCGCATCCTTGGGACATGATTTTTGACGGATGCGTTGCTTCCGAATGGGCCGCACACTGCATGGCTTCCCCACTCGGACGACAGAATTTTGCGGTCCAGCGGAATAGCAATCTGTCTGAAGTGATATGCCAGTGGTACCTTTATTGGAGGATATCCGGGATCGCCTTGGAAGGAGTGCCTGTATCGGATCATTGATCCTTTGCGATCTGCAAGGCGCCTCACCACGATGGTCAATGGGAAAGGGCAATCCGCTCCACTCGACAAATCGGGCGCGAGATCGATAGATTGGCGAAGGTCATGTCGGGAGCGTGGCCCGGAGGCACATCAAATCGTTTGTCGACGTCTGGATTTGGAATCCTGTCCGCTCGTGTCCCGCCACGCGCGGCACTTTGGCCGAAAAGATTGGTGACTACTGCGATGAATGAAATGGTGGCCTCTTTCAGCTACAGCCCAATCCTTGTCGCGCTTTCCGTCCTGGTGGCGATCCAGGCAAGTTATGTCGGTATCAGCCTTGCCCTTCTGATCCCCGGTGCATTTGCCAATCGGCGTCGCCTGCTGATCGCCGGATCGGCGACCACGCTCGCGGTCGGCATCTGGAGCATGCATTTCATCGGCATGCTGGCCGTCACGGCCTCTGTCGAAATCGATTATGCTGTTCTGCCGACACTGCTGTCCTTCTTCGTCAGTGGTCTGGTCACTGGCATTGCCATCTATCTGGCAAGCCTGCGCTCGCAACGTCTTTTGATTCTGGCGGCTTTTGCCATGGGGTTCGGCATTACTGCCATGCATTATGTCGGCATGATTGCCATCCATTCCGTCGTGCATGTCAATCATGATCCGCTTTATGTGCTGGCAAGCGTCACGATCGCTATCGCGGCTTCAGGTCTTGCACTCTGGCTTGCTTTTTCCGCCGACAGACGGCCGCCGCTTTTTCTCTGTGCCGCCGTGCTTGGCTGCGCGGTATCTGGTATGCACTATATGGCGATGGCCGGGATGAGCCTTCATCTGTCGGGTTCACACGACGCGGTGGCCAAGTCTGTGATTTCAGGCGATATGCTGGCCATAATCGTCAGCGTCGTCGCCTGTACGATTTCCGCAGTTTTCATGCTGGCGCTTATACCGTCCGAGACGCAGGATGGCGCTGGAGATGCGGGATGGAGTACGGCGCATGCTTTAGTCTCCGCGGGCATCGAGCCGGCGACAGGGGACGAATACGTCGGCGATGCGCGTGGTATTGACGTGCCAGCCGTTGATGCGGGAATCGCACTTCTGCCTGTCGAGAAAAACGGCGCCCGCTTTCACATCGCACCCGATGAGATCGCCTCTGTTCATTCCAACGCCCACTACACCTATGTCTTCAATGGGCGCGACGATCTCTTTTGTCCCCTGTCGATTTCCGAGATCGCATCGCGCCTTGGCAAGGCCCGATTTTTCCGGACGCATCGCAGCTATATCGTCAATCTCGATTTTGTCGTGCGGGTCAAGAAGTCTGGAGATGCGGGTGTTGCCGAACTGGACACGCCCGTGCGCAGAACGGTTCCGGTCAGTCGCGCCCGGTTGACTGCGCTTCGCCAAGAACTCGCATTGTATCAGACGGTAACGCCGACAGGCTTGTCGAACGCTTAGGTCAGCCCATCTGTCGCAGTTCGTGCAAGCTGGCCCGCATTTCGTGCATTTGCGGGCATTTGGTGTTCTTGTCCTTGTATCAAGGCGCCAATCTCCGCCTCCTTTCACAACCCTGCACCGCGACTGAGGAGACGCGGTGATTTGCCAGGTGCAAAGCACCTGAGGTGAGTTGGGTCGAGTGCCAGGAGACGTGCTTTGGGAGGAGCGCAATTATGATTCCAGGAAGCTTTGATTACCATCGACCAACGACAATCGTCGCTGCGGTCGCGCTGCTCACCGAGCTTGGTGAAGATGCCCGTCCGCTGGCGGGTGGCCACAGCCTAATCCCCTTGATGAAGACGCGTCTCGCCGCGCCCGAGCACCTGATTGACCTCGGTGGCATCGAAGGACTGAATGTCATCGAACTTGACGGCGATGAGATTGTCATCGGAGCGATGACGACCCAGCACGCATTGATCTCGTCGCCGCTTCTGGCCGAACTCCTGCCGATCGTTCGGGAAACGGCGCTGATGATTGCCGACCCGCAGATCCGCTACAAGGGTACGATCGGCGGCAATTGTGCCAATGGCGATCCGGGCAATGACATGCCGGCGCTGATGCAATGTCTGAACGCCCGTTACGCGTTGACGGGTGTGACGGGAACGCGGGACGTAAGTGCGCGCAGCTTCTACCTGGGCGCCTATGAGACCGCTTTGGCTGCAGGTGAAATCCTGACATCCGTGCGCATTCCCATCCCCCCGGCTGGTCATGGTTACGCTTATGAAAAACTCAAGCGCAAGGTTGGCGACTATGCGACAGCCGCGGCTGCAGTGGTCATCACCATGGCTGCCGGGACCTGCATCAGCGCCTCCATCGGCCTGACAAATGTGTCCGAAACGCCGCTCTGGGCCGCCGAAGCGGGCGGGATACTCACCGGCAGCGCGCTTGATGTTGCGACCATCGACCGTGCTGTGGCTGCTGCCGAGGCAATTACCAATCCCGCGTCGGACATGCGCGGCCCGTCCGAATACCGAACCAAGATGGCCGGCGTCATGCTGCGTCGCGCACTTGAGCGGGCTCGCACCCGCGCCACTGCCTGAGGGGGAGATCATGACCAAATCGCATATCAAAGTCACCATCAACGGCAGGTCCGTCGAAGCACTGGTCGAACCACGCACCCTGCTGATCCATTTTCTGCGTGAGCAGCAGAACCTGACAGGCGCTCACATCGGCTGCGATACCGGCCATTGCGGCGCTTGCACCGTCGACATGGACGACATGTCGGTAAAGAGCTGCATGACCTTTGCCGTCCAGGCCGACGGCGCCTCGATTATCACGATCGAAGGTATGGCCAATGCCGATGGCACGCTCAGTGCCCTGCAGGAAGGTTTCCGCATGATGCATGGCCTGCAATGCGGCTATTGCACGCCGGGAATGATCTTGCGCGCGCATCGCCTGCTGCAGGAAAATGCCAATCCGACCGAAGATGAGATCCGCCACGGCATATCCGGCAATCTCTGTCGCTGCACCGGTTACGTGAACATCGTCAAGGCCATCCAGTATGCGGCGGCCAAGATCAACGGGACACCCTATCTGGAGGCGGCAGAATGAACGAGCAAGTCAAGGTCGATATCGATCGCGCCGAGCGCACCGAAAAGCTCCAGGGCATGGGCTGCAAGCGCAAGCGCGTCGAAGACATACGCTTCACCCAGGGCAAGGGCAACTATGTCGACGACATCAAGCTGCCCGGCATGCTGTTTGGCGATTTCGTCCGTTCGCCGCATGCCCATGCCCGCATCGTCAGCATCGATACCTCGCGGGCAAAGGCTTTGCCGGGTGTCGTCGCTGTTTTGACCGCCGCCGACCTTAAGCCGCTCGGCCTGCATTACATGCCGACCTTGGCCGGCGACGTTCAGGCTGTGCTGGCCGAACACAAGGTGCTGTTCCAGAACCAGGAAGTCGCTTTCGTCATCGCCGAGGATCGCTACATCGCCTCTGATGCCACCGAACTGGTCGACGTGGTGTACGAGGCGCTGCCATGCATCATCGATCCGTTCAAATCGATGGATGGGGACGCCCCCATCCTCCGCGAGGATATAAAGGACAAGATGGTCGGCGCGCATGGGCCGCGCAAACATCCCAA
>NZ_AHZC01000437.1 GCF_000247475.1 Rhizobium sp. PDO1-076
CGGCTCTCCATTCTTGATCCCGTTAAGGGGAATTCTGTTTATTTCTTAGAGGCTGTGGTGTGTTCCGGTCACTTCTGACCGGAATACTTTGCCTGGATTTCTGCAGCAACGTTGCTCGGGACCGGCGAATAGTGGTCGAACACCATCGAGTACTGTGCACGGCCCTGCGACATGGAGCGCAGGTTGTCGACGTACTTGAACATGTTGGCGAGCGGAACGTGAGCATTGATCACGATCGCGATGCCGCGCTGTTCCTGGCCCTGTATCTGGCCACGACGCGAGTTGAGGTCGCCGATCACGTCACCGACGTAATCTTCCGGCGTGACCACTTCGACCTTCATCATCGGCTCGAGCAGCTGAGCGCCAGCCTTCTTGGCTGCTTCACGGAAGCAGGCACGCGAGGCGATTTCGAAGGCGAGAACCGAGGAGTCAACGTCGTGGTAAGCGCCGTCGATCAGGGTTGCCTTGACACCGAGCATCGGGAAGCCAGCAAGCGGACCCGAAGACAGAACGCTTTCGATACCCTTCTGAACGCCCGGGATGTATTCCTTCGGAACAGCACCACCGACGATCTTGGACTCGAACTTGAATTCGTCGCCTTCCGGGTTCGGTTCGAAGACGATCTTGACGCGCGCGAACTGGCCGGTACCACCGGACTGCTTCTTGTGCGTGTAGTCTTCTTCGTGGTTGCGCGTGATGGTTTCGCGGTAAGCAACCTGCGGAGCACCGACGTTGGCTTCAACCTTGAACTCGCGACGCATGCGGTCAACGAGAATGTCGAGGTGAAGTTCGCCCATGCCGGCGATGATCGTCTGGCCGGATTCCTGGTCGGTCTTGACGCGGAACGACGGGTCTTCAGCAGCCAGGCGGTTGAGCGCGAGGCCCATCTTTTCCTGGTCGCCCTTGGATTTCGGCTCGATCGCGATCTGGATGACCGGTTCCGGGAATTCCATGCGCTCAAGGATAACCGGCTTCAGCGGGTCGCAGAGCGTATCGCCAGTCGTGGTTTCCTTGAGGCCAGCCAGAGCCACGATGTCGCCCGAGAAGGCTTCTTCGATGTCTTCACGGCTGTTGGAATGCATCTGCAGCATACGGCCGACGCGCTCGCGCTTGTCCTTGACCGTGTTCATGACCGAGACGCCCTTTTCGAGCTTGCCCGAATAGATGCGTGCAAAGGTCAGCGAACCGACGAAGGGGTCGTTCATGATCTTGAAGGCGAGCATAGCAAGCGGCTCGCTGTCATCCGCATGACGCTCGATTTCGGCTTCGGTCTTGAAGTCGATGCCCTTGATCGCCGGGATGTCCAGCGGCGAAGGCAGGTATTCAACAACGGCGTCGAGCAGAGGCTGTACGCCCTTGTTCTTGAACGCGGTACCGCAGAACATCGGATGGAACTTGACGTCGATGGTGCCGCGGCGAACCAGGGCACGGATCTTGTCGTTGTCCGGCATGATGCCGTTCAGGTAGTCTTCCATCGCCTGTTCGTCGACTTCGACAACCGTCTCGATCAGCTTTTCGCGATATTCAGCTGCCTTTTCCTTCATGTCATCCGGGATTTCAACAACATCCCAGGCGGCACCCAGAGATTCATCGCGCCATACCAGCGCGTTCATCTCGATCAGGTCAACGACACCCTTGAATTCGGTTTCTGCGCCGATCGGGAGCTGCATGACAACAGCAATGGCGCCAAGACGGGTCTTGATCATCTCAACCGAGCGGTAGAAGTCCGCGCCGGTCTTGTCCATCTTGTTGCAGAAGATCATCCGCGGAACGTTGTACTTCTCAGCCTGACGCCAGACGGTTTCCGTCTGCGGCTCTACGCCGGCGTTGGCATCGAGAAGCGCGATCGCACCGTCGAGCACGCGCAGCGAACGTTCGACTTCAATGGTGAAGTCAACGTGGCCGGGGGTGTCAATGATGTTGAAGCGGCGCATCTTACCGTCGCGACCCTTCCAGTAGGTCGTGGTCGCAGCGGACGTGATGGTGATACCGCGTTCCTGCTCCTGCTCCATCCAATCCATCGTAGCAGCGCCGTCATGGACTTCGCCGATCTTGTGGGACTTGCCGGTGTAGTAGAGGATGCGCTCGGTGGTCGTGGTCTTGCCGGCGTCGATATGCGCCATGATACCGAAGTTGCGGTAGTCTTCGATTTTATATTCGCGAGCCATAATGGACTGCCTTTCAATATTCGATCGGTTCAGATTACCAACGGTAATGCGAGAAGGCGCGGTTTGCGTCGGCCATCTTATGCGTGTCTTCGCGCTTCTTGACAGCGGAGCCACGGTTGTTGGACGCGTCCATCAGTTCGCCCGACAGGCGGTCGATCATGGTGGTTTCGTTGCGCTTGCGAGCGGCAGCGATCAGCCAACGGATGGCGAGGGCCTGACGGCGCTCCGGACGAACGTCAACGGGAACCTGGTAAGTTGCACCACCAACGCGGCGCGAGCGCACTTCAACATGCGGCGCGACGTTGTCGAGCGCCTGATGGAAGATCGCGATCGGCTCAGCCTTGGCCTTAGCCTGGACCACATCAAAAGCACCGTAAACGATGTTTTCGGCGACCGACTTCTTGCCGTGAAGCATGATGGCGTTCATGAACTTGGTGACGACGAGATCGCCGAACTTCGGGTCCGGATTGATTTCGCGCTTTTCTGCACTATGGCGACGGGACATACTAGTTTGTCTCTCAACGGTTAGGACGCTTTACCACGCGGAGAACCTCGCGCAGCGCCGTTAAATCTATAAGGCCGAATTACTTCGGACGCTTCGCACCGTACTTGGAACGACGCTGCTTACGGTTCTTGACACCCTGGGTATCGAGAACGCCGCGGATGATGTGGTAACGAACGCCCGGCAAGTCCTTTACGCGGCCGCCACGGATCATGACGACAGAGTGTTCCTGCAGGTTGTGACCTTCACCCGGAATGTAGCCGATGACTTCGAAGCCATTGGTCAGACGGATCTTGGCGACCTTACGCAGAGCCGAGTTCGGCTTCTTCGGGGTCGTCGTATAAACGCGGGTGCAAACGCCGCGCTTCTGTGGGTTTTCCTGCAGAGCAGGTACCTTGTTGCGCTTTACCTGTGCCTGACGCGGCTTGCGGATCAGCTGGTTTACGGTAGGCATATAACCATCCCTTGCAAATTTAGTCTCTCAAGCCCTTGCGAGCCCACGGTTTTGCCGTTTCCGGCGGCGGCCGCACATTTTCTTCATGCGCAAAATGTGGCCCGATCCGTTTCAAGCGGATGGACCACAAAAGACAGAGGACGCATTTCGAAAAATGCGTCTTGCGTGCAGCATTCGTGTCGTCAACGTGCGTAAAGAACCTTGTTTGAGGCGAACTTCAGGACGCGGCGTCCCAAAAAACCCGGCCTCACATGGGCTCTGATGGCCGGGGGAATACTGTTTTCCCCCTCTTGCGTCAAGTCTCAATCGAAAATTAATGGCCGCAGGGCCTGTAGAGCAGGCCTTTGGCGGTTATCCGCATGGGAACAACGGCGACACTTGTCGAATTGGCTTGGATTGATCCGGGAAACTTCTAGATAAGGAGTTGGGCAAGGTCAATTCACCCTACCCTGCCCCTGGACGATTCGATCCGCAGAGAATCGTGACACTCGAACAAGAAGACCAGACGCCATGATCACCAGTCCCGACAACGATAACATTCGCGACGAGCCGATGGTGTTCATCATCATCGCAAAGGCATACGAAACCGAAGGCGGCGAGCCGATCGATCTGCATGTGCTGTTGACGGCGCCGGACGACGATTCAGCCGTGCGACTGGCACTCAATGCCCTGTCGGAAGAAGGTTTCCTCGAAGCCGACCTCGACCAGATCGGCATGATCACCGGCGAACCGGATGAAGAGCCGCATGCATCCGCCTATCAGGGCGCGCTCGAAGGCGAAGTGGCGATCATCCGCTTCAACTGACCGAGCCGTGCTTTGCTGACGTCGACAAGGCCACCCGGAAACATCCGGGTGGCCTTTTTGCATTGGCGCGTGCGCAGAACGCGTTGCTTGCTCCGCCCCATGACCGCGACCGCTGGCTGCAGGTTCCACGCCTTGCCGAGGTGAAAACACGCCGCCGCCGGCGCGAGCCACCAAAACGGAAAAGGCGCCCGGGAGACCCGGGCGCCTGTCATCTGTCAAACTGGTGGATGCGACATCGTCGCACCCATCGTCTGTGGCTTACTCGGCAGCAGGTGCCGCTTCGCCAGCGAGGTTCTGCAGCATCGGTGTTGCAACGTCTGCGCCGGTGCCCTTCTTGCGTTCCTCGATGATGAGTTCATCGCGCGAAGTGGCAATGCGGCGGATCTGCGTCATGGTGCCACCGGTACCGGCCGGGATCAGGCGGCCGACGATGACGTTCTCCTTGAGACCCTGCAGCGTGTCGGTCTTGCCGGCGATCGCAGCTTCCGTGAGAACCTTGGTGGTTTCCTGGAAGGATGCGGCCGAGATGAACGACGGCGTCTGCAGCGATGCCTTGGTGATACCGAGCAGGACAGGATCGCCGTAAGACGGCTTCTTGCCTTCCTCGATCAGGCGGTCGTTGTTGTCGTCCATTTCGATCCGGTCGACATTGTCGCCAACGATGTAATGGCTGTCGCCAGCATCGGTGATCTCAACCTTCTGCAGCATCTGGCGAACGATCACCTCGATGTGCTTGTCGTTGATGACAACGCCCTGCAGACGGTAGACTTCCTGGATTTCGTTGACCAGGTACGAAGCGAGTGCTTCGACGCCCTTGATCGCCAGGATGTCGTGCGGCGCCGGGTTACCGTCGAGGATGTAATCACCCTTTTCGATATAGTCGCCGTCCTGAAGGTGGAAGGGCTTGCCCTTCGGGATCAGGTATTCGACTGGCTCGACGCCGTCTTCCGCCGGCTCGATGATGACGCGACGCTTGTTCTTGTAGTCGCGGCCGAGGCGGATCGTACCATCGATCTCAGCGATGATGGCATGGTCCTTTGGACGACGGGCTTCGAACAGTTCGGCAACACGCGGCAGACCACCGGTGATGTCCTTGGTCTTGGCGCTTTCCAGCGGCGAACGTGCAAGCACGTCACCCTGAGAGACCTTGGTACCAGGTTCAACCGACAGGATCGCATCCACCGAGAGGAAGAAGCGGGCATCGCTGCCACGGGACATCTTCAGGACATTGCCTGCAGCATCCTTGATGACGATGGCCGGCTTCAGATCCGCACCGCGCGGGGTCGAACGCCAGTCGATAACCTGACGCTTGGTGATGCCGGTGGATTCGTCGGTGGCTTCAAGAACCGAGAGACCGTCAACGACGTCCTCGAAGTGCACGATGCCTTCGACTTCCGTCATCATCGGGCGTGTGTACGGGTCCCACTCGGCCAGACGCTGGCCGCGCTTCACCTTGTCGCCGTCATCGACGAAGACCTTCGAACCGTAAGCCACGCGCTGCGAGGACCGCTCGACACCACGTTCGTCAAGAATGGTCACAGCCAGGCTGCGGCCCATGGCAATCAGATTGCCATCGGAATTGCGCAGCATGTTGCGGTTCTTGATCTGCACGGTGCCTTCGTACGAGGCTTCGAGGAACGACTGGTCGACCACGGTCGCGGTACCGCCCAAGTGGAAGGTACGCATGGTGAGCTGGGTGCCCGGTTCACCGATCGACTGAGCCGCGATAACACCAACGGCTTCGCCCATGTTGACAGGCGTACCGCGGGCCAGATCTCGGCCGTAGCAGATCGAGCAAACGCCGGTCTGAACTTCGCAGGTCAGAGCCGAACGGATACGGATCGACTGAATGCCAGCCTTCTCGATCTCGATGACATCGGGTTCAAGGATCATCTTGCCGGCATCGACGATGCGTTCACCCGTGAGCGGATGATCGATGTCGTCCAGTGCCGTACGTCCGAGAACGCGGACGCCGATGGAAGCCACGACCTGACCGGCATCGATGATCGCCGTCATGGTGAGGCCCTTGTCGGTGCCGCAATCCACGAGGTTGACGATGCAATCCTGCGCGACGTCGACGAGACGACGGGTCAGGTAACCGGAGTTCGCGGTCTTCAGAGCGGTGTCTGCGAGACCCTTACGGGCGCCGTGGGTCGAGTTGAAGTACTCGTTAACGGTCAGACCTTCCTTGAAGTTCGAGATGATCGGCGTCTCGATGATTTCACCCGACGGCTTGGCCATCAGGCCGCGCATGCCGCCCAGCTGACGCATCTGGTTCGGAGAACCACGTGCACCCGAGTGTGACATCATGTAGATCGCGTTCATCTGCTTCTGGCGACCCGTTTCCGGATCGAACTCGACAGCCTTAATGCGGGCCATCATGTCCTCGGCGACCTTTTCGGTTGCCTTGCCCCAAGCGTCGACGACCTTGTTGTACTTTTCGCCCTGGGTGATCAGGCCGTCATTGTACTGCTGCTCGTATTCCTTGACCAGATTTTCGGTATCGCCGACGATCTTGGCCTTGGTTTCCGGAATGACCATGTCGTCCTTGCCGAACGAGATGCCAGCCTTGCACGCATGGCTGAAGCCGAGCTGCATGATCCGGTCGCAGAAGATGACCGTGTCTTTCTGGCCGCAATGACGGTAGACCGTGTCGATCATCTTGGAGATGTTCTTCTTGGTCATTTCCTGGTTGCAGGTGTCGAAAGGCACCTTGAAGTTCTTCGGCAGAAGTTCGCCGATGAGCATACGGCCCGGCGTCGTTTCGAAAATCTTCGAAACGGGCTTGCCTTCTTCATCAACAGTCTTGAAGCGGCCGCGGATCTTCGAGTGCAGTGTCACGATCTTGTTTTCAAGCGCGTGATGCAGTTCGCCGATGTCGGAGAAGGCCATGCCTTCGCCTGGCTCGTTCTGGTTCATGATCGACAGGTAGTAGAGACCCAGAACCATGTCCTGCGACGGAACGATGATCGGTGCACCGTTGGCCGGATGCAGGATGTTGTTCGTCGACATCATCAGAACGCGGGCTTCAAGCTGCGCTTCGAGCGACAGCGGCACGTGAACGGCCATCTGGTCGCCGTCGAAGTCGGCATTGAAGGCCGTGCAGACGAGCGGATGCAACTGGATAGCCTTGCCTTCGACCAGGGTAGGTTCGAAGGCCTGGATGCCCAGGCGGTGGAGCGTCGGCGCGCGGTTCAGGAGAACCGGATGCTCGCGGATAACCTCGTCGAGGATATCCCAGACTTCCGGCTTTTCCTTTTCAACCAGCTTCTTGGCCTGCTTGACGGTCGAGGAATAACCCTTGGCGTCGAGGCGGGCGTAGATGAACGGCTTGAACAGCTCGAGCGCCATCTTCTTCGGCAGGCCGCACTGGTGCAGCTTCAATTCCGGACCGGTCACGATGACCGAACGGCCGGAATAGTCGACGCGCTTGCCGAGAAGGTTCTGGCGGAAGCGGCCCTGCTTGCCCTTGAGCATGTCGGACAGCGACTTCAGCGGACGCTTGTTGGCGCCGGTGATGACGCGGCCACGACGGCCGTTGTCGAACAGCGCGTCCACAGATTCCTGCAGCATGCGCTTTTCGTTGCGGATGATGATGCCCGGCGCGCGCAGTTCGATCAGGCGCTTCAGACGGTTGTTACGGTTGATGACGCGACGATAGAGATCGTTCAAGTCAGACGTCGCGAAACGGCCGCCGTCCAGAGGAACGAGCGGGCGCAGGTCCGGCGGGATCACCGGAACGACCTTCATGATCATCCATTCCGGGCGGTTGCCGGATTCCATGAAGTTCTCAACGATCTTCAGGCGCTTCATCAGCTTCTTCTGCTTGAGATCCGAGGTGGTCTCAGCCAGATCAGCACGCAGATCGCCAGCGATCTTCTCGAGGTTCATCGAGGCCAGCATCTCGTAGATGGCTTCAGCGCCGATCATGGCGGTGAACTGGTCCTCGCCGAACTCGTCGACGGCAATCATGTATTCTTCTTCGGAAAGAAGCTGATTTTCCTTGAGCGAGGTCAGGCCCGGCTCAGTGACGATGTAGTTTTCGAAGTAGAGAACGCGCTCCACATCTTTCAGCGTCATGTCGAGAAGGGTCGAGATGCGCGACGGCAGCGACTTCAGGAACCAGATATGGGCAACGGGTGCAGCGAGCTCGATATGGCCCATGCGCTCACGGCGAACGCGCGACAACGTCACTTCGACGCCGCACTTTTCGCAGATGATGCCCTTGTACTTCATACGCTTGTACTTGCCGCACAAGCATTCGTAGTCCTTGATCGGTCCGAAGATACGCGCGCAGAAAAGACCGTCACGTTCCGGCTTGAACGTACGATAGTTGATGGTTTCCGGCTTCTTGATCTCGCCGTAGGACCACGAAAGAATCTTTTCCGGGCTCGCAATCGAAATCCGGATGGAATCGAAGTGCTGCGCCGGTACCGACGGGTTGAAAAGGTTCATGACCTCTTGGTTCATGCCTGTCTCCTTCATGGGGCAAAAGAGCCCTCAATTGGGTGTCGATTTCAGCAAATTCCCGGGATGCTGGATCGAACCCTTAAATGACAATAACCGCCAAATGCGGCAAAACTTCCCGTCCCTGTCCGGACCCGGCCAGGGAGGGAATGGCGTGCGAGACGAGCCCGCACGCCTTTGTCAACTTTTACTCTGCCGCGTCGGGCAACTGGCCGGCTGCCGCTTCGTCGAGCTTGGAATTCTCCAATTCGACGCTGAGGCCCAGCGAGCGCATTTCCTTGACGAGAACGTTGAAGCTCTCAGGAATGCCCGCTTCGAAGGTATCGTCGCCGCGGACGATCGCCTCGTAGACCTTGGTACGGCCGGCCACGTCGTCCGACTTAACCGTCAGCATTTCCTGCAGGGTGTAGGCGGCGCCGTAAGCTTCGAGCGCCCAGACTTCCATTTCCCCGAAGCGCTGACCGCCGAACTGCGCCTTACCACCGAGCGGCTGCTGGGTGACGAGCGAGTAAGGACCGATCGAACGGGCATGGATCTTGTCATCGACCAGGTGGTTGAGCTTGATCATGTACATGTAGCCAACGGTCACCTGACGGTCGAAAGCTTCGCCGGTACGGCCATCATACAAGGTCGACTGACCCGACGGGTTGAGACCCGCCTTCGTCAGCATCTCGGACACGTCGCTTTCATGCGCACCGTCGAAGACCGGGGTCGCGATGGAAACACCGCGCTTGGCTTCTTCGGCAAGACGAACCAGCGATTCATCGTCGAAGGACGAGACCTCGTTATGCTGTTCCGAGGCATAGATACCGGTCAGTTCGTTGCGCAGGTCGGTGATGTCCATATGCTTGCGGTAGTCTTCAAGCATCTGGCCGATCTTCTTACCCATGCCGGCACAAGCCCAGGCAAGGTGGGTTTCGAGAATCTGACCGACGTTCATGCGCGAAGGCACGCCGAGCGGGTTCAAGACGATGTCGACATGCGTGCCGTCTTCGAGGAACGGCATGTCTTCGACAGGCACGATACGCGAGACAACACCCTTGTTACCGTGACGGCCGGCCATCTTGTCGCCTGGCTGGATCTTGCGCTTCACAGCGACAAAGACCTTGACCATCTTCATGACGCCCGGAGGCATTTCGTCGCCGCGCTGGACCTTCTCGACCTTGTCCATGAAACGCTGTTCGAGGCGCGACTTGGATTCGTCATATTGACCGCGAAGGGCTTCGAGTTCGGCCTGGGCCTTCTCGTCCTCGACGGCGAACATCCACCACTGCGAGCGGGGATATTCGGAGATGACGGCGTTCGAAAGTTCGCCACCCTTCTTGTAGCCCTTCGGACCGGCAATCGAGACGTGACCACGGAGCATGTCGAGCAGACGGCCGTAGACGTTACGGTCGAGGATCGCCTGTTCGTCATCACGGTCCTTGGCGAGGCGTTCGATTTCCTCGCGCTCGATCGCCATCGCACGTTCGTCCTTCTCAACGCCGTGGCGATTGAAGACGCGAACTTCGACGACGGTGCCGAACGTGCCCGGAGGCATGCGCATGGACGTGTCGCGGACGTCGGAAGCCTTTTCACCGAAGATGGCGCGCAGAAGCTTTTCTTCCGGCGTCATCGGGCTTTCGCCCTTCGGGGTGATCTTGCCGACCAGGATATCACCCGGCTGAACCTCGGCACCGATGTAAACGATACCGGCTTCGTCGAGGTTGCGCAGCGCTTCTTCCGAAACGTTCGGAATGTCGCGGGTAATTTCTTCCGGACCGAGCTTGGTGTCACGGGCCATGACTTCGAATTCCTCGATATGGATCGAGGTGAAGACGTCTTCCGAGACGATACGCTCCGACATGAGGATCGAGTCTTCATAGTTGTAGCCGTTCCACGGCATGAACGCGACGAGCGCGTTGCGGCCGAGAGCCAGATCGCCGAGGTCGGTCGACGGACCGTCCGCGATGATGTCGCCCTTGTTCAGGATGTCACCGACGGTGACCAGCGGGCGCTGGTTGACGCAGGTGTTCTGGTTGGAACGCTGGAACTTCTGCAGGCGATAGATATCAACGCCGGACTTCGACGGATCGAGGTCTTCGGTGGCGCGGATAACGATACGCGTCGCATCGACCTGGTCGACCACGCCGCCGCGACGGGCACCGATGGCGGCGCCGGAGTCACGGGCAACGATCGGCTCCATGCCGGTCCCGACGAACGGGGCTTCTGCACGCAGAAGCGGCACGGCCTGACGCTGCATGTTCGAGCCCATGAGGGCGCGGTTGGCGTCGTCGTTTTCCAGGAACGGGATCAGCGCTGCCGCAACAGACACGAGCTGCTTCGGCGAAACGTCCATCAGGTTGATGGTGTCGCGCGGCGACAGCATGACTTCGCCGGCGTGACGGCAAACGACGAACTCTTCGACGAACACATTATCGGCGGTCAGTTCGGAATTGGCCTGGGCGACGTAGTACTTCGCTTCCTCCATTGCCGACAGATAGACCACGTCCTTGGTCACCTTGCCGTCGATGATCTTGCGGTACGGGCTTTCGATGAAGCCGTACTTGTTGACGCGGGCAAAGGTGGCAAGCGAGTTGATCAGACCGATGTTCGGGCCTTCCGGCGTCTCAATCGGGCAAATACGGCCGTAGTGGGTCGGGTGAACGTCGCGGACTTCGAAGCCGGCGCGCTCGCGGGTCAGACCACCCGGTCCAAGAGCCGAGAGACGGCGCTTGTGGGTGATTTCCGAAAGCGGGTTTACCTGGTCCATGAACTGCGACAGCTGCGAGGAGCCGAAGAATTCGCGCACGGCAGCTGCTGCCGGCTTGGCGTTGATCAGATCCTGCGGCATGACGGTGTCGATTTCGATCGACGACATGCGTTCCTTGATGGCGCGCTCCATGCGCAAGAGGCCCAGACGATACTGGTTCTCCATCAATTCACCGACCGAGCGAACGCGGCGGTTGCCGAGGTTGTCGATATCGTCGATTTCGCCCTTGCCGTCGCGCAGTTCGACCAGCATCTTGACCACGGCTAGGATGTCGTCCTTGCGCAGGACACGAACCGTGTCTTCGACGTCGAGGTCGAGGCGCATGTTCATCTTGACGCGGCCAACGGCGGACAGGTCATAACGCTCGCTGTCGAAGAACAGCGAGTTGAACATGGCTTCGGCCGAATCCATCGTCGGCGGCTCGCCCGGACGCATGACGCGGTAGATATCGAACAGAGCGTCCTGACGGTTCTCGTTCTTGTCTGCGGCCAGCGTGTTGCGGATGTAGGCGCCCACATTGATGTGGTCGATGCCGAGAACCGGGATTTCGTCGAAACCGGTTTCGAGGATCTGCGGCAGGGTCTTCTCGTCGATTTCCGCACCGGCTTCCATGTAGATTTCGCCGGTCGCCATATTGACCAGGTCTTCTGCGAGGAAGTTGCCGTACAGGTCTTCATCGGCTGCACGCAGAGCTTTGAGGCCCTTGTCGGTCAGTTGACGGAGAAGACGCGGGGTGAGCTTCTTGCCACCTTCGACCACGACTTCGCCGGTGTCGGCGTCGATCATGTCGGTAATGGTCTTGGCGCCCTTCAGCGTTTCCGGGGTGAACGGAATGCGCCAGCCCTTGCCGTCGCGAACGTAGTTCGACTTGGTGTAGAAGGTCGACAGGATTTCTTCGCCGTCCATGCCGAGCGCCATCAGCAGCGAGGTCACGGGGATCTTGCGGCGACGGTCGATACGGGCGTGGACGATGTCCTTGGCGTCGAATTCGATGTCGAGCCAGGAACCGCGATACGGGATGACGCGGGCAGCAAACAGCAGCTTGCCGGACGAGTGGCTCTTGCCCTTGTCGTGGTCGAAGAACACGCCCGGCGAACGGTGCATCTGCGAGACGATAACGCGCTCGGTGCCGTTGACGATGAACGTGCCGTTGTTGGTCATGAGCGGCATGTCGCCCATGTAGACCGACTGCTCCTTGATGTCCTTGATGGACTTCGCGCCCGTATCCTCGTCGATATCAAACACGATCAGGCGCAGCGTGACCTTCAGCGGTGCGGCATAGGTCAGGTCGCGCTGACGGCATTCGTCAACGTCGAACTTCGGCTGTTCGAACTCGTAGGACACGAATTCCAGCATCGACGCACCGGAAAAATCGGTGATCGGGAATACGGACCTGAAAACAGCATTCAGTCCCTCGTCGGGACGGCCGCCTTCGGGCTCGTCGACCATGAGGAATTGGTCATAAGATGCCTTCTGAACCTCAATAAGGTTCGGCATTTCTGTGACTTCTGGAATTTTTCCGAAAAACTTGCGTACGCGCCTGCGACCGTTAAAGGTAAGGGTCTGAGCCATCGTCGCTCCTTGTCAGTTTGCACCCGGGCCTGCAACAGACGGTGACCGCTGGCCAGGCGGCTCCGTCAAAAAATGGATCACTCAATCTCGTCTCGAGATCCGGGCGGCCGGCCGGTTTGCCGGGTGCGCGGGTCAAGACCATCCTCTTGAGAACCCATTACCCAGGGACCGTTTTCATACGGTTCCTGGGTAATATGTTCGGAGGAAACCGGCGAGAGAAGGAAACCTTCTCCCGCCGCATTCCGATATTACTTAACGTCGACCTTAGCGCCGGCGTCTTCAAGCTTCTTCTTGAGGTCAGCAGCTTCAGCCTTCGAAACGCCTTCCTTGACAGCCTTCGGAGCGCCTTCAACGAGGTCCTTGGCTTCCTTCAGGCCGAGACCCGTGATAGCGCGAACTTCCTTGATGACGTTGATCTTGTTTGCGCCGGCATCCGTGAGGACGACGTCAAACTCGGTCTTTTCTTCTTCAACAGCAGCAGCAGCGCCGCCGCCAGCAGCAGCAACAGCTACAGGAGCAGCTGCAGAAACGCCCCACTTTTCTTCGAGAAGCTTGGAAAGCTCAGCAGCTTCCAGAACGGTCAGAGCCGAGAGGTCGTCTACGATCTTTGCGAGATCAGCCATTTTACTATTTCCTTATAGATGTTCGGTTCGAAACGAACGAGTTAGGGTATGAACAGCGAAAAACCGCCTTACGCGGCTTCGTCCTTCTTTGCATAGGCCGCAAACACGCGAGCAAGCTGAGCTGCCGGTGCCTGTACCACACCTGCGATACGGGTAGCTGGTGTCTGGATCATGCCCAGCAGCTTCGCACGCAGCTCGTCCAGCGAAGGCAGGGTCGCAAGCGACTTGACTGCATCGGCGGTGAGCGTGGTTGTTCCCATGGCGCCACCGAGAACAACGATCTTGTCGTTGGTCTTGGCGAAATCCATGAGGACCTTCGGAGCCGTGATCGGATCATTGCTGAATGCAATCAGCGTCTGACCCTTGAAGAGATCCGTGATCCCTTCGGCTTCCGTGCCCTGAAGAGCGATCTTGGCCAGGCGGTTCTTCGCGACTTTGACGGTGCCGCCAGCAGCGCGCATCTTCGAACGAAAATCGTTCATCTGCGCAACCGTGACACCAGCATAGTGGGCCACAACAACCGAACCGGAAGCCTTGAAGACTTCGTTCAGTTCTGTGACGAATTCGCGTTTTTCCGCTCTTTCCACTGTCTGTCTCCAGTTGATGAGACCGCAATCCTGCAGGCCTCACCGGGTTTGCCTTTTGCCTCAAGGGATCCAAATCAATCAGATCCCGAGCGACGCTTGAGGATCCTGCCCCCTCGCATCGAAGCTTCGCTTCAATGCCAAGGCGAATAAGGCTCGAACCGAACTTCAAGACGTCTACAGACGTTTAAAATCGGGTCTTACCCCGTCTCATGCAGGTGAATATTAAGGCCACGAAGGCCACCCACAATCTCGGACAGGAGTGTCTGGTTTTAACGCCAGACATTTCCGGCCCCGAAAGGCCGGAAACTTGGTTGACCGGAGCGAGAGGCTCCGGTCGAATGGATTAGATCGTAACCGTCGACGGATCGATCTTGACGCCCGGACCCATGGTCGAGGAGATCGCTACGCGCTTGACGTAGTTACCCTTAGCGCCAGCCGGCTTTGCCTTGACGACGGCGTCAGCAAAAGCCTTGATGTTTTCTTCGAGTGCCTTGGCGTCGAAGGAAGCCTTGCCGATACCGGCATGGATGATACCAGCCTTCTCGACGCGGAACTCGACAGCACCGCCCTTGGATGCCTTGACGGCGCCAGCGACGTCCATTGTCACGGTACCGACCTTCGGGTTCGGCATCATGCCACGCGGGCCGAGAACCTTACCGAGACGGCCGACGAGCGGCATCATGTCCGGGGTTGCGATGCAACGATCGAAGTCGATCTTGCCGCCCTGAACGATTTCGACGAGGTCTTCTGCGCCAACGATGTCTGCGCCTGCAGCCTTGGCTTCATCAGCCTTGGCGCCACGTGCGAAAACAGCAACGCGAACGTCGCGGCCAGTGCCGTTCGGCAGGTTGACAACGCCACGAACCATCTGGTCGGCGTGACGCGGGTCAACGCCGAGGTTCATTGCGATTTCGACGGTTTCGTCGAACTTGGCAACCGCACGTTCCTTGACCATCGAAATGGCTTCGGAAAGAGCAACGAGTTTGGTCGGATCCACGCCTTCGCGGATCTTCTGAATACGCTTTGCAAGCTTTGCCATGTTAAGCCACCACTTCCAGGCCCATGGAGCGGGCAGAGCCCTCGACCATTGCCATTGCGCCGTCGACGTCGGCTGCGTTCAGATCCTTCATCTTACCTTCGGCGATCGCACGGACCTGAGCCTTGGTGATGGTACCGACCTTCGCACCCTTGCCCGGTGTCTTGGAACCGGAGGTGATTTTTGCTTCCTTCTTCAGCCAGTAGGTAACCGGCGGCTGCTTCATGACGAAGGTGAAGGACTTGTCCTGGTAATAGGTGATGACGACCGGGATCGGCATGCCCTTTTCCATTTCCTGCGTGGCGGCATTGAACGCCTTGCAGAATTCCATGATGTTAACGCCACGCTGACCAAGCGCCGGGCCGATTGGCGGGGACGGGTTAGCCGATCCTGCCTTGACCTGAAGCTTGAGCTGGCCTGCAACTTTCTTAGCCATATCTCTCTGCCTTTCATAAGGAACCGATTGCCCGGCTCCGGTGTGCCGGTATTATCCGGCGGCTGCGGTTGCGTGGTACGTCTGGTCAGCCCGGCTTAGAGACTGCCATCCTCCCACGCGGTTCGGGGAGTTACCTCCCCTGCTCCACTCAGACCTTTTCGACCTGAGCGTATTCGAGTTCGACCGGGGTCGCACGGCCGAAGATGGAGACCTCCACCTTGAGGCGCGAACGCTCTTCATCGACATCCTGAACAACGCCGTTGAACGAGGCGAAGGGACCGTCGGAGACGCGAACCTGCTCGCCGATCTCGAAGGTAACGGAAGACTTCGGACGCTCGACACCTTCCTGGACCTGGCCCAGAATGCGCTCGGCTTCGAAATCAGGGATCGGAACCGGCTTGTTGTCGGAACCGAGGAAACCCGTAACCTTCGGGGTATTCTTGATCAGGTGATAGGCTTCGTCCGTCAGGTTCGCCCGGACCATGACATAGCCGGGGAAGAACTTGCGTTCGCTATCAACCTTGCGGCCGCGACGAACCTCGACGACCTTTTCGGTCGGCACGAGGATCTTTTCGAACAAATGAGTGAGACCCTTCTGACGGGCCTTGTTCTCGATGTCCTCAGCGACCTTCTTTTCAAAATTCGAGTATGCGTGGACGATATACCAACGTGCCGCCATGTCCGTCTCCGTCCGTTTTTAGTTGCCGAGGCTCAGCACAAGGCTGAGGAGCCAGCCGATGAGCTGGTCAGCGCCGAAGAAAAACAGCGCGGCGAAAACGACCATCGCCAGAACCATGAGCGTCGAAATCACGGTCTCGCGGCGCGAAGGCCACGTGACTTTGGACGTCTCGGAGCGCACCTGCTGCAGAAACGCGAATGGATTAGACTTGGATGCCATTTAATGCCCACGCATTTACGGCGCGTAAAGCTGAATATCTCAGCCCCACGCACCGCGTGTCTGTTTGAACCCTACATAAAGACCGATTCCCTTTTTCACAAGAGGGAAACGGACCTTTAGCAACTTTTTGGCTTTTGCCATCAATCATCGAACGTCGCGGAGCTATGCGCGCCGTGTTGAAAATGGCAGGGGCAGCCGGGCTTGAACCGACGACCTGCGGTTTTGGAGACCGCCGCTCTACCAACTGAGCTATACCCCTAAGCCGTCCTGCGGATTGAACATAACCGTTCTGTCCGAGGCATGGCGCACCCTTTAAGACGGCAAACTCCGATTGGCAAGAGCCTTTTTACGCCTTTTTGTCAAAGCCCCCACTTCGCGCACCGTCACCGCCATCGTCACCACCGCGGAATCGAGCGCGCACGGGTCCAGCGACCAAATCACACGCGCAGCCTTTTCCTGTGTGTCGCCACCGGCGCCCGTTTCAGACTGCTCAGAAGAGCCCGTCAGGTCCCGTATTGGTGTCCATGCCGCAGCACCAACAGCCATCGCAGACGATTCGGGCTCACCGTTTGCGGGCAGCCCCAATTCGAATTCGGCTGCCCACACAGCGGGAAAGCGCGACCAAGCCGGGGCATACGGCACCCTTCCACGCCGCCACCTTCCCTGCCCTGCAGTCTACTTACCCGGAGACAATGCGACCTCTGAGTGCGCCAATTATATCTTTAGGTAATTATCTTTTCTCTTACTTTCATAGGAAAACTACATCGGGCGCAGCCTTGCCCGCGCCCTCCTTGTCCTGATTTTTTCGACATCTCCTGGTTGCCTGACGCGCGAATATGAGGCTCACTTGCCTGTCCGGCGCAATTGGCGAATAGTGGCCCGATCAGATGCCCGATTGCCTGCGATGGGAGACTTCATGATCCGGATCCACAATGCCGCCCTGCCCGCCTCTGAATTCGAAGACGCCAATCTCAGCGGCTCGCGGTTTATCGACGTTAATCTGGAAGAAGCCGTATTCAGCGACGTCAATCTCGACAATGTGCTGATCAGCGATGCGCGGGCCTATCATGCGACTTTCCGCAAGACGTCGATGGAGAGCGCGACTTTCGAGAATATCGACATGCGCTCGGTGGCGCTGCGGCATGTCGATCTCGACGGAGCCTCCATCCGCTTCGCCAGCCTGGTCAACCTGTCGATCGCCGAATGCGACGTCAGGGGCATGAGCATCGACGGGTATCTGGTGACGGATCTACTGAAGCTGGTGGCGCCTGAAATCGAGCAGGAGGTCGATGAGCGCTGAGGCATCGGCTTGCGGCCTCTACCTCTCTATAGAAGGTGATTGTAGTTCCCGGCAGAGCTGCGGCATGTGCAATCGGCATCCATACCTTGGGACAAAAAAACCCGCTGGAGACAGCGGGGTTTTGTCTTCAATCCCGTGCGGGATCGAAATTACTCGATGATCGAGGCAACAATGCCGGCGCCGCACACGAACCGCGCTTGCGCGCCGTTCGTGCATTTCAACCTGCGTCGGCAGCTTTCGCCATCGACACTCGATTATTATTCAATA
>NZ_AHZC01000436.1 GCF_000247475.1 Rhizobium sp. PDO1-076
CAACGGTCAACCAGAATGCAGTCGACAACCAGGCATCTCTCCCGGGCGTCGATACGGCGACGGCACCAGCCAGCCAGCAGGCACCGGCGGTCAGCGAGACTGCTGCTTCGGGCTCGGAGAACGACATCTACCAGGTTGCCTATGCGCATGTGCTGTCAGGCGACTATGGCATGGCGGAAAATGAGTTCCGCGACTTCATCTCCAGCTACCCGAGCAGCAAGAAGATCGCCGATGCCAATTTCTGGCTGGGCGAGGCCCTCTATTCCCAGGGCAATTTCAACGAGGCTGCCAAAACATTCCTGAATGCCCACCAGTCCTACAGCAGCTCGCCCAAGGCGCCTGAAATGCTGCTGAAGCTCGGCATGTCGCTCGCAGCCCTCGACAACACCGAGACAGCCTGCGCCACATTGCGTGAAGTGCCTAAGCGCTATCCCAAGGCATCCCGCGCCGTCGTCTCCAAGGTCGCCAGCGAGCAGAAGCGCCTGAGCTGCTGATGTCTGCCCAGCCCGGACGACGACCGTGCTGACTGCCACATCTCCCAACGATACCGCGCGGCGCTTCCTCGGAACTCTTTCGAAGCCATCTCACCTACTGATTGCCGTTTCCGGCGGCAGCGATTCGACCGGACTGCTGATCGCCCTCAGGCGCGCTATCGCGACGCATGGCTTCCCCCACACACTGACGGCTGCGACCATCGATCACGCCTTGCGCCAGGCATCCGCCACCGAAGCCGCTTGGGTTTTCGAACTCTGTGCGAGACTCGATATTGTGCGCCACATCCGCCGCTGGACCGGTGACAAGCCCAAGACCGGTATTCCCGCCGCCGCCCGCGAGGCACGCTACGGATTGCTCGCCGAGATCGCCCAGCAATGCGGCGCGGATGCAATCGTGACCGGCCACACGCATGATGACCAGATCGAAACGGTGGCGATGCGGGCATCCCGGGCAAATCACGAAAACCTCGGCCTTGCCGGCATGGCGCCAGCCACGCTTTTTGATCGCCGCATCTGGCTTCTCCGCCCTTTCCTCGACGTTACACGCGAAGCGATCCGCGACAGCCTTCGCCAGGTCGGGCAGTCCTGGATCGACGATCCGAGCAATGCCGACCGGTCCTATGAACGGGTGCGCATGCGCCAGGACAACGTCGCCATCGACTTCAACCCCGAGGCAGGCCTGCGCCGCCAGGCCTTGTCGCAGGCGACTGCGGACTGGCTGGGGCAGCATGCAACCTTGATCAGCGGCTGCGTCATCAAACTGGATCGCGACGCCTTGGCCGCCCCGCCCGAGATCCTGCGCCACGGCATGGCAACGCTTGCCGCAGTGCTGGGTGGAAAACCGCATCGTCCGGCGGCACAGGCGACAGACAAGCTGATGGCGCTGGCCAGCGCCGAGGGCAGCACATCGCTGACCCTTTCCGGCTGCCTGGTCGTCCGGCGCAAGGACGTCGTCTACATGCTGCGCGAGAGGCGCGGTCTTTTGACGCTCCCCCTTCCCCCTTACGCGACCATTGTCTGGGATGGACGTTTCGAGATCCGCAACCACACGGCGCGCATCCTGCGTATCGAACCGGGTGCCATATCACCGATTTTGCCAGACCTTCCAGGCCCGGCAAGGACCGCCATGACAGGGATTTTCCCGCAAATCCGCGAGGAAAGCGGGCAAATCGTCGAACCGGGCGCCGATTTCGAATCGTCTCCCTATCTGCCGCTCTTCGATCGTTTTCTGCCGGCATTCGATGTCGCGCTTGCCGACCGCGTCGCCGCGATCCTCGGTCGCGGCCCAACCTTGTCCTGCCCCATTTAAGAGTTATTGACGGAAAACGATGCACAGGCACCACTTTGCCTTGGCAACGGCCCGGCGCAATCCTATGTTAGCGGGTAAGATCGCGGGGTTCCTTCCCGCAAGACATGTTCGGGGAGTTCAATGAACCCAAATTTTCGGAATTTCGCGCTGTGGGCGATCATCGCCCTCTTGCTGATCGCACTGTTCAGCATGTTCCAGACGTCACCGTCTCAATCCAGCTCGCGCGAGATACCCTATTCGCAGTTCCTCAGCGAAGTGGATTCTGGCCGCGTGCGTGACGTGACTGTCACCGGCAATCGCGTGCTTGGCACCTATGCCGAGAACGGCACCGCCTTCCAGACCTATGCGCCGGTCATTGATGACAACCTGCTCGAAAAGCTGCAGTCGAAGAATGTCATGATCGTTGCCCGTCCGGAAACGGATGGCTCGTCAGGCTTCCTGAGCTATATCGGCACGCTGCTCCCCATGTTGCTGATCCTCGGCGTCTGGCTGTTCTTCATGCGCCAGATGCAGGGCGGTGGCCGCGGTGGCGCCATGGGTTTCGGCAAGTCCAAGGCCAAGCTCCTGACCGAAGCACATGGCCGCGTGACGTTTGACGACGTTGCAGGCGTTGACGAAGCCAAGCAGGATTTGGAGGAAATCGTCGAATTCCTGCGCGATCCGCAGAAATTCCAGCGTCTCGGCGGCAAGATCCCGCGCGGCGTGCTGCTCGTCGGCCCTCCGGGCACGGGTAAGACGCTGCTCGCCCGCTCGGTTGCCGGTGAAGCCAATGTACCCTTCTTCACGATCTCGGGGTCCGACTTCGTCGAAATGTTCGTCGGCGTCGGCGCAAGCCGTGTCCGCGACATGTTCGAACAGGCCAAGAAGAATGCACCCTGCATCATCTTCATCGACGAAATCGACGCCGTCGGTCGTCATCGTGGCGCCGGTCTCGGCGGCGGTAACGACGAACGCGAACAGACGTTGAACCAGTTGCTGGTCGAGATGGACGGTTTCGAGGCGAATGAAGGTGTTATCCTGATCGCCGCGACCAACCGTCCCGACGTTCTCGACCCCGCCCTTCTGCGTCCGGGCCGTTTCGACCGCCAGGTCGTCGTGCCCAATCCCGATATCGTCGGCCGCGAGCGCATCCTCAAGGTGCATGCCCGCAACGTACCGCTGGCACCGAATGTTGACCTCAAGATTCTCGCCCGCGGCACACCCGGCTTTTCCGGCGCCGATCTGATGAACCTCGTCAACGAAGCCGCCCTGATGGCTGCCCGCCGCAACAAGCGCGTCGTCACCATGGCCGAATTCGAAGATGCCAAGGACAAGATCATGATGGGTGCCGAGCGTCGCTCGTCGGCCATGACCGAAGCCGAAAAGAAGCTGACCGCCTACCACGAAGCCGGCCATGCCATCACGGCACTCCATGTCGCGGTTGCCGATCCGCTGCACAAGGCAACGATCATTCCGCGTGGCCGCGCCCTTGGCATGGTCATGCAGCTTCCCGAGGGCGATCGCTACTCGATGAGTTACAAGTGGATGGTGTCGCGCCTCTGCATCATGATGGGCGGCCGCGTCGCCGAAGAGCTGACCTTCGGCAAGGAGAACATTACCTCTGGCGCGTCCTCCGACATCGAGCAGGCGACCAAGCTTGCCCGTGCCATGGTCACCCAGTGGGGCTTCTCCGACGTGCTCGGCCAGGTCGCCTATGGTGAAAACCAGCAGGAAGTCTTCCTTGGCCACTCGGTCTCGCAATCGAAGAACGTTTCGGAATCGACCGCGCAGAAGATCGACACCGAAGTGCGCCGCCTGATCGATGAGGCCTATACCCAGGCCCGCACGATCCTGACGGAAAAGCACGACGAGTTCGTCGCGATCGCCGAAGGCCTGCTCGAATACGAGACGCTGTCCGGCGAAGAGATCAAGTCGCTGATCAAGGGCCACAAGCCTACCCGCGACAGCGGTGAGGATGGCCCGGCCCGCGGCTCCGCTGTTCCCTCGACCGGCAAGAAGGACCTGCCCAAGGGTGGTGAGCCTGAAAGCGGCCTGGAACCCCAGCCACACTGAGCCTCGACCCGTTGAGAATGTTGAAAAGGCCACCTCCCCGAGGTGGCCTTTCTGCCGTCTGGTAACGGGATGTAATCAATTTTCGCGCTAATTTATGTGTTCTTCGACACGAACTATGGCATGAGCAGGCCACTAGCAGTCATGACGATCTCCCCATTGGGTCGCGACTGCTGAATGGCGAGCAGCCAACCTGGATCTAGGGATAGACATATGACACGTCGTTATTTCGGCACGGACGGTATTCGCGGACAGTCGAACCGCTTCCCGATGACACCCGACCTCGCGATGCGCGTCGGCATTGCAGCCGGCACCATTTTTCGCCGCGGCGGCCATCGTCACCGTGTGGTGATCGGCAAGGACACCCGTCTCTCCGGTTATATGCTGGAAAATGCCATGGTCGCCGGCTTTACCGCCGCCGGTCTCGACGCCTTCGTTCTCGGCCCGATCCCCACGCCTGCCGTCGCCATGCTGACCCGTTCGCTACGCTGCGACCTCGGCGTGATGATCTCGGCCTCGCATAATCCGTTTGCCGACAACGGCATCAAGCTCTTCGGCCCAGACGGCTACAAGCTGTCGGACGAGATCGAGGCGCAGATCGAGGAGCTGCTGGAGAAGGATCTTTACAGCCAGCTCGCGTCGGCCGGCGAAATCGGCCGCGCCAAGCGCATCGACGGAGTGCATGACCGCTATATCGAATTCGCCAAGCGGACCATGCCGCGCGACGTGACCCTTCAGGGCCTGCGCGTCGCGATCGATTGCGCCAATGGCGCCGCCTACAAGGTCGCTCCGTCAGCGCTCTGGGAACTCGGCGCGGAAGTCATCACCATCGGCAACGAGCCGACTGGCACCAATATCAATCTCGACTGCGGCTCGACCCATCCGGAAGCGCTGCAGAAGAAGGTCCATGAAGTGCGCGCCGATATCGGCATTGCGCTCGACGGCGATGCCGACCGGGTCATCATCGTCGATGAAAACGGCACGGTGATCGACGGCGACCAGCTGATGGCGGTGATCGCCGAATCCTGGGCCGAGGACCAGACGCTGACCGGCGGCGGCATCGTCGCCACCGTCATGTCCAATCTCGGCCTGGAACGTTTCCTCGGCGACAAGGGCCTGACGCTAGCCCGCACCAAGGTCGGCGACCGCTATGTCGTCGAGCACATGCGCCAGCACGGCTTCAATGTCGGCGGCGAGCAATCCGGCCATCTCGTCATGTCCGACTTCGGCACCACCGGCGACGGCCTGGTTGCCGCCCTGCAGATCCTGTCCTGCGTCAAGCGCACGGGCAAGACCGTGAGCGAGATCTGCCATCGCTTCGAGCCGGTGCCGCAGCTGCTGCGCAATGTCCGGTTCTCCGGCGGCAAGCCGTTGGAAGACAAGACCGTCAAGCAGGCGATTGCCGATGCGGAGGGCGAATTGGCCCGGTCCGGCCGTCTCGTCATCCGCCCCTCCGGCACCGAACCGCTGATCCGCGTCATGGCCGAAGGTGACGACCGTGAGCAGGTCGAGCGCATCGTCAATGGCTTGGTTGACGTGATCGCCAGCGTCAAGAGCGCGGCGGCCTGATGCTGAATGCCGCTGCCACCCGGGGTTAAGAGCCTCGCGTTGAAAAGTCCGAAACAAAAAAAGCCCGGTTGCGATCCGCAACCGGGCTTTTTCATGTGATGGCACCTGACGATCAGGCCGAAAGCTTGGCCATAACGTCGTCCGAGACTTCGAAATTCGAATAGACGTTCTGCACGTCATCATCGTCTTCCAGCGTATCGATCAGCTTCATCAGCGACCGGGCCTTGTCTTCGTCGACGGGGACCGTGTTCTGCGGCCTCCAGATCGCCTTGACGGTTTCGGCTTCGCCGAGAACCGGTTCAAGCGCCTTGGAAACTTCGTTCATATCCTCGAAGGCGCAGTAGATGGTGTGGCCGTCTTCATCGGACACGACGTCTTCCGCGCCAGCCTCGATGGCCGCTTCCATGACCTTGTCGGCATCACCGACAGACGCCTTGTAGGTGAGTTCGCCGACGTGATCGAAGGAGAAGGAGACCGAGCCGGTTTCTCCCAGAGCACCGCCGGCCTTCGTGAAGGTGGAGCGGACGCTGGAGGCGGTCCGGTTGCGGTTGTCGGTCAGCGCTTCGACGATAATCGCCGTGCCGCCCGGGCCATACCCTTCGTAACGGATCGCGTCATAGGTCTCGGCATCGGCGCCCGATGCCTTCTTGATGGCGCGGTCGATATTGTCTTTCGGCATCGACTGCGCCTTGGCGTTCTGCACGGCCAGGCGAAGGGCGGCGTTCATCGTCGGGTCGGGAAGTCCGACCTTGGCCGCTACCGTGATTTCGCGCGCGAGCTTGGAGAACATCTTCGAACGAATGCCGTCCTGCTTGCCCTTGCGGTGCATGATGTTTTTAAACTGTGAATGGCCAGCCATGGCACCCCTGATCAGGTCTAATGTTGGGAATGGCCGCCTTATAAGGGCGAAACCGGCCCGGTTCAAGGAAAATGAAGTCTAATATCGGTTCGCCCGAGACCGGAACAAGTCCGCCGCCAATCCGTTGCCTGTATCGAACCCATCAAGAGGAAAAACGATATGGCAAGCTTCAGCGATGCACGCGAGACCCCGGCCGAACAGCTTTGGGAAGAGATAGAGGACGTCCATGCCGGCATGCTCGGCCTTGTCGGTTCGGAAATGCACATGCAGCCGATGGCGCCCTTTGTCGATCGCAAACACACACGATCTGGTTCTTTACCAAGACCGATTCCGAACTTGTCACGGCGCTGCGTCCGGGCAGTCGCGGCCATTTCTGCGTGGTCGGTAAGAAGCACGACTATCACGCATGCCTGTCCGGCCGCCTGACCGAGACGAAGGACCCGGCCAGGATTGACGAATTCTGGAACTCCGTCGTCGCAGCCTGGTATGAAGGCGGCAAGACAGATCCGACATTGACCATGATCGCGCTTTCGCTGGACGACGGCGAGATTTGGGCCTCGACCGGCAGCACGCTCAAATTCGGCTGGGAAATTGCCAAGGCCAATCTCAATCCGGAAAAGACCCCCGATGTCGGCGTCCACAGACAGATCCGCTTCGCCTGATCTCAGACGCCCTGCAGCACCAGGATCAGCGGCTTCTTCGGCAGTGTCCGCATCGACACCGTCACGCCGCGGTTCTGGGAAATCTCCGCGTCGAAATCGGCTCCGAACATTGACAGAAAGGTTTCGATCGGCGGTCCGCGCCGATGCATCGGCAGGACCAGGGCAGACCTCAGTCGCTTGATCGTCCGGCTCATGCTGTCAGCGCCCATAGTCAGACCGCCATCAACGGGGACCATGACGATATCGAGCCTGCCGATCTCGGCATAATGTGCATCGGTCAACTCGTGATGCAGATGCCCGAGATGACCAATGCAGAGCCCGGCAACTTCGAAGATGAAGATCGAATTGCCGTTCGGCTCGAATCCCCCGTCATAGCTGCGGATGTCGGTCGGCACATTACGGATATAGGCGTCACCGACCACAAGCCTGTGCTCGGCTTTCTCGCCGGGTGCAGTATCGTTCCAGCCGTGCAGGACATTGGCAATGCCGGGATCCGGCGAGCGCGTGTAGTGACTGGAATGCGCCTTGTTCATCGTCACCACATCGGGGAGCCGCGGACTGCGCAGCCAGCCGTTGAAATCCGTGGCGATGGAAATTCCCCCCGGAGTGTCGACCTGGAATGTCGAGTGCCCGAGATAGGTGATCGTAACATCTTCCTGAAATTGCACACGCTGCAGTCCGGAAAGCACTTTGCCAGGCGTTCCCGCGGGTGATTTGAAGCTGGCGAAGGTCACATCCGGCAGCTTTTCGGCGATCAACTGGCATTGGCTGACTTGCGGTCGTGCGTCCTGGGCAACCGCCCCTGCCACCATCATCGTGAAAGCCAAAGCCGATAAGACCAGTCTCAGCATCATGCCGCTCCCGCACCGTCTCTACTGCAGGCGAGAATGGTCCAGGCGTGCTGGCGCGTAAAGCTGGCCGCAGCGCTGCGGCCGTCACAATGGCGTTATCGGCATTCCCAGGGGAATAGGTTCTGGGGACTAGACCCAGAACGGTGGAATGGTCTCGGCGAGACGCGGACCGATGCGCAGCGGCGCAATCTTTTCGGCAAGGCCCGTGCTGTCGGAAATCTCGACACCGACACCGCAGATCGTTGCCGGGCCGCTGGCCGCCTCGAAACGTCCCTTGGGCATTTTCGAGATGAAGCGGTTGAGCGGCTCTTCCTTTTCCATACCCAGTGACGAGTCGTAGTCGCCGCACATGCCGGCATCCGACATATAGGCCGTACCACCGTTGAGGATCTGGTGGTCGGCGGTCGGCACATGCGTATGGGTACCGACGACAAAGCTTGCCCGTCCGTCGACGAAATGGCCGAAGCACTGCTTCTCGCTGGTCGCCTCCGCATGGAAGTCGAAGACCACCACGTCGGCCTGTTCCTTCAGCGGGCATGCCGCGAGAATCGTTTCGGCCGACTTGAAGGGATCGTCGAGTTCCGGATGCATGAACACCCGGCCCATGATGTTGGCAACCAGGACACGCGCGCCGTTGCGGGCGTAAAACAGCCCCGAGCCCTTGCCCGGCGTTCCCGCCGGATAATTGGCCGGTCGCAGGAACTGGTCGTGCCGCGTGCAGAAGCTCACCGCTTCCTTCTGGTCCCAGACGTGATTGCCGGTAGTCACCACATCGGCCCCGGCATTGATCGTCTCGAGATAGATGTCTTCAGTAATGCCGAAACCACCCGCAGCATTCTCGCCGTTGACGATGACAAAATCGAGTTTCAGGTCGGAGATCAGACCGGGCAAGCGTTCCCAGACGGCAGTGCGTCCCGTCTTGCCAACCATGTCACCCAGAAAAAGCAGTCGCATCGTATCGTCCTATGGCGCCGAAAAGGTTTTGAGGCCGCTTTCGGTCAGAATGGCTTCAAGCCGGACGTCATGCGCTTCAGCCGGCACTTCTGCCACCTCCTGACAGTCGAATGCAATGCCGATCAGCCGTGGATCGAGGCCTTTTTGATGTAATCGTGCAATTGCGCGGTCGTAATGCCCGGCGCCGTAGCCGATCCGGTGGCCTTGACGGTCGAATGCCGACAGCGGCACAAGCAGGATTTCGGGATCGAGCACGGCAGCGTCGGGCCCGGGACCGCGTGTGCCGAACCCGGTATCGACCAGTTCGGCACCGGCGACCAGTTCGCGAAAGGCAATCGTGTGGCGATCCAGCACCACCGGCACGCAGAGCCGCGCACCCCGATCCTTCAGCCGCGCCATCAGTGGCCGGATATCAACCTCGGAGCGGATCGGAAAAAATCCCGAAACGATCGTGCCGGGTTCAAAGACGATATCGTCGCCGGCATGATCGACCATCGCCAGACTGTATTCAAGCCGGAGTTCCGCGGGGATCCGGTCACGTTCACCCAGTCGCTCAGCACGCAGTACCGCTTTCAGATCACGATTGCTCATTCTCAACTGTCCATGTCCGTATCCATCATAACCCATGCTCGCATCGCCATATTTGGGGTAACGAAAATGCTAAATTATAAACCGTCAAAACCGCATAAAATTTCCCAAGCAAACCAACGCTTAACGAGATCCGATTAGAATGCCACCCGGGAGTTACTTAAGGGACCAGGTTCATATGACCATCTTCTCGCGCTTCGGCATTACAAAAACAATCACCTTGACGACAGTCATGATCCTGGTCGCGGCACTCGGCGTCGTCTCCTGGGTCATTTCCAACGGGATTGCAGGCCGCATCCAGCAGCAGGCGATTACCAGCCAGAACACCAGCTTGCGCACGGCCGCGACGATCGTCGAACGTGACCTGCCCGGCACCAAGATCACCTGGGGCAAGGATGGCAATGTCGAACGGATCGTTACCGAGAGCATTCCCAAGGAATTCACCGACCACGGCATGATCGACTCGATCGGCCGCATGACTGGCCAGACGGCGACGATCTTTGCCTGGGATGCCGAAAGCAAGGACTTCTGGCGCCGCACGACCAATATCATCAAGCCAGACGGCACGCGCGCTGTCGGCACGGCGCTCGGCCAGACCGGCGCCGTCTACCCGTTCCTGACCAAGGGCGAAGTCTATCGCGGCGAAGCCGTTATCCTTGAAGTCCCGTATTACACGATTTATCAGCCGATCTTCTCCCCGACCGGCGATGTCATCGGTATTCTCTACGCCGGTGTTCGTGCGGCCGACATCAACAGCATGGCCAGCGAAATGGCCTATGCGATCGGCACCACCGCTCTGATCGTCCTGATCATAGCCGCAGCCTTTATCGCCCTCTTCGTCCGCCAGATCGTCGGCGCCCTGCCGCGTCTGACCGCCGTTGCCAACAAGCTGGCCGGCGGCCAACTCGACACGGATGTTCCCCACAAGGAACTCCACAACGAGATCGGCGCCCTGGCCCAATCCCTGGACGTCTTCCGCGAAAGCGCCATCCAGAAAATCGAAATCGAACGCCAAGCTGCAGAAGCCGCAGCGGACGGCGAGCGCCAGCGCGTTGAACGCGAAGTGGCCAAGGCCGAAGATACCCGCGCGGTCCAGCAGGCCGTCGATGTCCTGGCCGGCTGTCTGAACAAGCTAAGCGACGGCGACCTGACCGTCCGGATCAACCAGTCCTTCCCGGGTGATCTCGACAAGGTTCGCCTTGATTTCAACAACTCGATCGAGAAACTGTCTTCGACCCTCGGCCAGTTGCGTGACGAGACATCCGGCATCGAGGCAAGCTCTGCGGAGATGCGCTCGGCCACCGACGACCTGTCGAAGCGCACAGAACAGCAGGCAGCCTCGCTGGAAGAGACCTCGGCAGCGCTTGAGGAAATCACCACAACAGTTCGCGGCTCATCTGCCAAGGCGGATGAAGCCGCCGAAATCGCCCGCCGTGCGCAGGCAAGCACGGAAACCTCCAGCAAGGTCGTTTCCGATGCCGTCGATGCCATGGGCCATATCGAGCAGGCCTCAAGCGAGATCTCCAAGATCATCAACGTCATCGACGAAATCGCATTCCAGACCAACCTTCTCGCGCTGAATGCCGGCGTCGAGGCAGCCCGTGCCGGTGAAGCCGGCAAGGGTTTTGCCGTGGTCGCGCAGGAAGTGCGTGAACTGGCCCAGCGGTCTGCCAATGCGGCCAAGGACATCAAGGCCCTGATCACCAAGTCGGGCGTGGCGGTTGCCGGCGGTGTTGCCCTGGTTCGCGAGACCGGCAAAGCACTGGGCGAAATCTCCCAGCAGGTCACCCACATCAACAGCCATATCGGGGCCATCGCCCTGGCAGCCCGCGAACAGTCCACGGCACTCGGCGAAATCAACAGCTCGGTCAACCAGATGGACCAGTTTACTCAGAAGAACGCAGCCATGGTCGAGGAGACCACGGCCGTGACCCATCGCCTCGCCGACAGCGCCCAGAACCTGGCAGGTCTCATTGGTCAGTTCCGCATGGCGGAAGGCAGCAGGTTTGCCGCGTCGCCGCGCCCGGCCGCCCCGAGCTATACGCCCGCCAACCGTCCCGCTGCGCCGATCACCCGCGTGACGACACCGCGCCCGGTGGAAACAACGGCCCGCCCGGTTGCGTCGCCAGCCCGCAAGATGGTCGGCAATCTCGCCAAGGCCTTCGGTGGTGGATCGAGCACACCCGCTTCCAGCGGCGGCAGCGACAACTGGGAAGAATTCTGAGCCAAGGCCAACCAAGGTTTCTGACAATCGACGCCAGCGCAACTTGATGTTGCGCTGGCGTTATCATTTTGGCTGAACCCTAAACCCGTAATTTCAGATGCAGTCGCGCGTATTTGCGCTACCATGATCACCCGATCGGCACGCCGCTATGAGGTGCACATGTTTCTGCTGTCGCATATGCTGAAGTCTTTCATTCGCAAAGGCCAACTCACCGTCATCGATGCCGAGGGAAAGCGCCACATCTTCGGTGGCGGCGAACCCGGTCCGCAGGTCACCATGCGACTGACCGATCCTGCGCTCTATCGCAGCCTGGTCTTCAAGGCCGAAATGGTTGCCGGTGAGGCCTATATGGACGGCACCATGCGCTTCGAGGAAGGCTCGACATTGCGCGACTTTCTCACCCTCTTCTCGATCAACCGCCTGTCGCTTGGCAAATACCCGATCCAGAAAGTTCTGCGCGCGATCAAGATGCCGTTCCGCAAATTCCTGCAATCCAACCGCAAGGGCGAGGCGCAGCGCCATGTCGCCCATCACTACGACCTGGGCAACGACTTCTACAAACTCTTCCTCGATGACAACATGCTCTATTCCTGTGCCTATTTCCGCGAGCCGGACGAGACGCTGGAACAGGCCCAGCGTAACAAGCTGCGGCTGCTGGCCGCCAAACTGAACCTGAAGCCGGGCATGAAGGTTCTCGATATCGGCTGTGGCTGGGGCGACCTGGCGCTGTATCTGGCACGACTTGAAGATGTCGAGGTGGTCGGCGTCACGCTGTCGAAGGAGCAACACGCGCTGGCCACCAAACGTGCAGCAGACGCCGGCCTGTCGAGCCGCGTCCGTTTCGAGCTGAAGGACTACCGCGATGTCAGCGAGCATTTCGACCGCATCGTCTCAGTCGGCATGTTCGAACATGTCGGCGTCCAGCACTATGACGAGTTTTTCAAGAAGCTGAACGCTCTGATGCCGGATGACGGTGTTGCGGTCATTCATTCCATCGGCCACATGAGCCCGCCCGGCATGACCGGCCCGTGGATCCGCAAGTACATCTTTCCCGGCGGCTATTCACCTGCCCTGTCGGAAGTCGTCTCCGTCACCGAACGAAACAGCCTATGGGTCACCGATATCGAGGTGCTGCGCGTGCATTACGCAACGACGCTCGCCCATTGGGGCAAGCGGTTCGAGGCCAACCGCGACAAGGTCATCGCCATGTATGACGAACGTTTTGCCCGGATGTGGGAATTTTACCTGATCAGCGCGGAGATGACCTTCCGCACCGGGAGCCAGATGGTGTTCCATCTGCAGCTGTCGCGCAAACGCGATGCCGCGCCGATCGTCCGCGACTACATCACCGACCAGCAGCGCCTGTATATCGAGAAGGAACGGTCGCTGGGGCTCGGCGCACAGCAACCGCAGCTCAGCCTGGTCGCCGCGCAAGCAGAAGCCGACACGTCATCTGCTGGGCCGTGAAGGGGAAAAGTGCGATCCGCGGCAACCGTTGGATGTTTACGATCCTGGGTGCCTACAAACGTAGGTGGGCGCCATATGTCCGAGCCCACGGGCCCGGCCAGGGACAGCTCCCTTTGGATCGAGTATGGCCCCAGGGATTGTGTGTCCTGTCGAGAGGCGCAGACCGCAGGCAAGATATAGGCGCAATGACCGCTCTGCGCCAGAGGCGAAACGGAATTCAGTCGCGTTTTTCGATCACGGGTGGTTTTCAGCTGTCCTGGCGTGCCGCCACGGCCAGCCGGCCATTCAGCTTGCGGGTGATGCCGTTCAGCCGCTCGGTCAGTTCCCCGAGCGCTGAGACAACCTGCTCCTCGCGATGGCTTGCACCGCTGACCGCGCTATCGCGGCCTTCGCGCAGGCTGGCGAGATCGCCTTCCATGGCAGACATCCGGCGCTTGATTTCGGCCAACTCGTCCATCACCATGATCCCGGCCATGACCGTGATGCGCAGGTCGCCGATCTCACCGAATTGGCCCTTGAGATGGCTGACATAACGATCGAACTGGTCCGCAAGCTCGGTCAGATGGCCTTCCTGGCCTTCTTCGCAAGCCATGCGATAGGCTTTACCATCGATCGTGACTGTCACCTGGGCCATTGGCCGTCCAACTCTCTCAACGCACTGCGCAAAGCGCACAAAAGCAAAAGTTCAAAACTTCAAAAAGTAACGACCGCTCAGTTGTCGAGCACGGCACGGATCGTTTCCATCGCCGTCACAAGCCGCCGTGAGACCTCGCGATTGACTTCTTCCAGACGGTTTGCCCGAAACTCCGACTGATCGAGTTCCTGCGCCAGTCGCGAACGATCGGCGTGCACCCGACGCACCTCGCCCTCGACTTCACTGTTTTCGCGCTGCGCCTCGATGCGACCATCGACTGCACTTTCCAGCCCGGCAATTGCCTGACGAAGCGCCCCGAGCGCAGCATCGACCGAATTTCCCGTCGGCATTCCTTCGCCCCTGCCTTCGCTTCTTATCCCCGGCGGCCCGAATCGGCCGACAAACCCCGGTGCTTTGATGGCGAACACTAAGCCTCGCGATTGCCACGCGTCAATAAAGCCGCACCGCCTGTAACCCGCCAATTCTGTGGAAGATCGCATTCTTATGCCCGTCCGCCACGCAAGACAGTGCAGCGCACACGAAACAGGCAAAACCATGTTTTCTTGCTCGATAAAAGACCAGAAGCCGGCGCATTTGTTGACTTGCGCGGTGCACCTGATATGGATCAGCCCCGTTCAGACGGACCGCCTTTAGCGACCGTTTCTTGCAGCCCCGGAACAAGCGGAACAGCCATGATTTCTCCCGAAAAACATCAGCGGATGGCAAATGCGATCCGTTTCCTTGCCATGGATGCAGTGGAAAAGGCCAACTCCGGCCATCCCGGCCTGCCGATGGGCGCCGCCGATATCGCCACAGTTCTCTTCAGCCGCTTTCTGAAGTTCGATCCGAAGAACCCGCTCTGGCCGGATCGCGACCGCTTCGTTCTGTCTGCCGGCCATGGTTCGATGCTACTCTACTCGCTCCTCTATCTAACCGGATATGAGGACATGACGATCGAGGACATCAAGCAGTTCCGCCAACTCGGTTCCAAGACCGCCGGTCACCCGGAATACGGCCATGCGTCGGGCATCGAGACGACCACCGGTCCGCTCGGCCAGGGCATTGCCAATGCCGTCGGCATGGCGATCGCCGAACGCAAGCTGGCACAGGAATTCGGCTCCGAGCTGCAGAGCCACTTCACCTATGCGCTGGTCGGTGACGGTTGCCTGATGGAAGGCATCAGCCAGGAAGCCATCGCGCTTGCCGGCCATCTGAAGCTCAATAAGCTCGTCGTCTTCTGGGACGACAACAAGATCACCATCGACGGCGCCGTATCGCTGTCGGACTCGACTGACCAGATCGCCCGCCTGAAGTCGGCGCACTGGAACACGATCGAGATCGACGGTCACGATCAGGACGCCATCGCAGCAGCGATCGAAGCGGCACACAAGTCGGACCGCCCGACCTTCATCGCCTGCCGCACGATCATCGGCTTCGGCGCACCGAACAAGCAGGGCACCCACAAGGTCCATGGCTCGCCGCTCGGCGCAGAAGAAATCGCCGCTGCCCGCAAGTCGCTGAACTGGGAATCGGAAGCTTTCGTCGTTCCGGCTGACGTGCTGGACACCTGGCGTCTCGCCGGCCTGCGTTCGACCAAAGCCCGCAAGGAATGGGAAGAGCGCCTCGCTGGCTCCGACGCCGAAAAACGCGCCGAGTTCAACCGCCGCTTCGCCGGCGAACTGCCGGGCAGCTTCGACACCACGATTGACGCATTCAAGAAGAAGATCGCCGCCAACAACCCGACGGTTGCCACCCGCAAGGCTTCGGAGGATGCGCTGGAAGTGATCAACGGCCTGTTGCCGGAAACGCTGGGCGGCTCTGCCGACCTGACGCCGTCGAACAACACCAAGACGAGCCAGATGACGTCGATCACCCCGACCGACTTCTCCGGCCGCTACATGCACTACGGCATCCGCGAACACGGCATGGCCGCGGCCATGAACGGCATTTCGCTGCATGGCGGTCTGATCCCTTACGCAGGCGGCTTCCTGATCTTCTCGGATTATTGCCGCCCGTCTGTGCGTCTCGCAGCCCTCATGGGCATTCGCGTCGTGCACGTCTGGACGCATGATTCCATCGGCGTCGGCGAAGACGGCCCGACCCATCAGCCGGTCGAACACTACGCGGCCCTGCGCGCCATCCCGAACCTGCTGCTCTTCCGCCCGGCCGATGAGACTGAGACGGCCGAGTGCTGGCAGATTGCGCTGAAGGAAAAACATCGTCCATCCGGCCTGGCGTTGACCCGCCAGAACCTGATCCCGGCTCGCACGGTATATGAAGAGAAGAACCTCTCGGCTTATGGCGCCTATGAGCTGATCTCGGCCAGCGATGCCAAGGTGTCGATCTTTGCCTCAGGCTCGGAAGTCGAGATCGCCATCAAGGCACAGGCGACACTTGCCGCCAAGGGTATCTCCGCCCGCGTGGTTTCGGTTCCCTGCTTCGAACTGTTCTTCGAACAGTCGGCCGACTATCAGGAAGCGATCATCGGCAAGGCCCCGGTCAAGATCGCGGTCGAAGCCGGCATCCGCCAGGGCTGGGACGCGTTCATCGGCAATGACGGCGCCTTTGTCGGCATGAAGTCCTTTGGCGCCTCCGCGCCGGCCAAGGATCTCTACAAGCATTTCGGCATCACGGCAGAAGCCGTTGTTTCCGCCGCCGAAGCCAAGCTCGCCTGACACCTTTTGCGCAAGGGCGCCGCGCGGCGCCCTTCCCCGCCCAATCTGATCTTCGTTATCCAATCAGGAGTGCACCTATGACTGTGAAAGTTGCCATCAACGGCTTTGGCCGTATCGGGCGTAACGTTCTGCGCGCCATCGTCGAATCCGGCCGCACCGACATCGAAGTCGTTGCCATCAACGACCTCGGCCCGGTCGAGACCAATGCGCACCTGCTCCGCTACGACTCGATCCACGGCAAGTTCCCGGCGACCGTGAAGGTCGAAGGCGACACCATCATCGTTGGCGGCGGCAAGCCGATCAAGGTCACCGCGATCAAGGATCCGGCAACCTTGCCGCATGCCGAAATGGGCGTCGATATCGCCATGGAATGCACCGGCATCTTCGCCACGCGCGAAAAGGCTGCCCTGCACCTCCAGGCTGGCGCCAAGCGTGTCATCGTTTCGGCACCGGCCGACGGCGCTGACCTGACCGTCGTCTTCGGCGTCAACCATGACAAGCTGACCAAGGATCACCTGGTCATCTCCAACGCGTCCTGCACCACCAATTGCCTGGTGCCGGTCGTCAAGGTGCTGAACGAAGCGATCGGCATTGATCATGGCTTCATGACCACGATCCATTCCTATACCGGCGACCAGCCGACGCTCGACACCATGCACAAGGATCTCTACCGCGCCCGCGCGGCAGCGCTCTCGATGATCCCGACCTCGACCGGTGCAGCCAAGGCCGTTGGCCTGGTTCTCCCTGAGCTGAAGGGCAAGCTTGACGGCACCTCGATCCGCGTTCCGACCCCGAATGTCTCGGTCGTCGATTTCAAGTTCGTCGCCAAGAAGACCACCACGGTTCAGGAAGTCAACGACGCCATCATCGCTGCCTCGAACGGCGCGCTGAAGGGCATCCTCGGCTATACCGACGAGCCGCTGGTCTCGCGCGACTTCAACCATGACAGCCACTCGTCGATCTTCGCGCTCGACCAGACCAAGGTTCTCGAAGGCAATTTCGTCCGCATCCTCACCTGGTACGACAACGAATGGGGCTTCTCCAACCGCATGTCGGACACAGCAGTGGCCTTCGCCAAGACCATCTGATCCTCAATCGATCACTGTTGAAAACACAAGGCGGGCTGGAAACAGTCCGCCTTGTGCATATGACGGCATGATCGGCATAGGATCTGAAGCCAATACGACGAGCCGGAACCTTTGCGCCAGAGCTGCGTTGACCCGGTCGATATGCGGAAACAAGGGAGTCCGCGATTTCACTAAGGGTTGCCGATGATTTTGGGCGGTGGGGAATGCGGACGACTGTTCCGGAACTTCGAGTGGAGCAGCACGTCACTCGGTCCGTATGAAAGCTGGCCGTCGGAACTGCGCACGCTGACAAGCGTGATGCTGGGCTCCCTACAGCCGATGCTGATCGTCTGGGGACCGGACCAGATCACCCTCTACAATGAGGGCTATGCCCAGATGTGCGGCAATCGCCACCCGGCGGCCTTCGGCCATCCGTTCCGGGATCTGTGGTTCGACATCTGGGACCAGGTCGATCCGATCATCACCGCCGCCTATGCCGGGCAAGGCACATCGATGGATGAC
>NZ_AHZC01000435.1 GCF_000247475.1 Rhizobium sp. PDO1-076
GTTGAACGACAAGCTTCGGACCGTCCCGCCAGCAGTTGGTATCAGATGATCAAGCACGTAGTGCAATCCAGGAACTGTCCGCCTTAGGCGGGGACACTGAACTGCTGGATGTTGCCGCGAAGAAAGGGCTTTTGGCCATCTCCGTGCCAAGCGATTTCGGAGGCGCCGATCTTCCGAACGAGTTGATTGCGGATCTGGTCACTGCGATCACGCGTCAGTCCCCAGATGCGGCTCTCGGAGCCCTTTCGCACTTCGTCGCCATCGAACTGATCAGGTCATCGGGCACTTCCGAGCAGAGGCGCGGGATCTACAATCGCGTCCTTATCGGGGAGCGGTTTGCGCATGTTGGTTTTGCATTCCCGGATGTGGTCAGCGCAGCCGATGGGATCGGTCTTAAACTAGCCTTGCCGGATAATCTTCTTCCCCAACTGCGTCAAGACTGGACTGTTCTGCCGATGATCGACGAGCGTTCGAGGCGTGGAATTGCAGTCGTATCTGCAAGCTTGATGGATGTGGTCGACATTGGTGCTGGTTTGCATCTGCCGGGCGACAACGTGCTGGTGCTCGCTCCAGATGCCGAGCCAATCGCCCGAGCGGTTGAGGTCCTATTGGAGGCGTCGATAAAACTGGGAGGACTTATGTCTCCGGCGGGGAGGGCTCCTGAACCGGAGTATATCGGACAGCAAGCGATTTTCGCGGAGCTATTAAGCGCGATGATTGCGCGGGTCTCCGGAACCATCGACGGATTACAAGTCGGCTCTACCAGTGTAGACGTAGCCGGTCTCAGTCGATCTGTCGTCGCCTTGCAAGATCTCAACCGAAGGGCAAACGGCGTTTAGCCGTTTGCCAAGCGTGAATTGGTTGCAGGATGCCATTCACGATAGGCAAAGTGCGATCACTCGCCCGCGATCAACTCCGCTGCATGGTTTTCCTTGTCGACGAACTCCTCGAGCGACATGGTGTCCAGAATCGTCGCGATGGCATCACGAACTTCTGTCATGGACAGTCGAACCTGACAGGTTTCCGGGTCAGCACAATCTTCACAGGCCTCAAACGCCGTTCGGCTGGCGCATCTGATCGGTGCGAGCGGCCCATCAAGGGCACGTATCACCTGGCCAATTTTGATTTCTGTGGCCGGCTTTGACAGGGAGTACCCCCCATTCGGACCCTTTTTGGATCGCAGAATGCCGGTGTTGCGCAGTTCCAGAAGAATAGTGTCGAGAAACTTCTTCGGGATGTTGTTGCGGACAGCAATTTCTGTGACGAATGCGGTTTCGCCTGGCGCCAGTCGAGCAAGGTCAACCAGAGCCTTCAGTCCGTACTTGCCTTTTTTTGTGAGCATTCTGATGCCTGGAGGTTCGCGTGCGGTAGGGGGAGACTAACATTTCCTAGTTAGTAAATAGTTTTTACCGGATTGCTTCTCAAGGCTTCCAGTCGGAATTTGCGATAGCTCCAGGCTTTTTTAGCTGACGCGTTGCAAAATGGTCGATCAGCCAACAGGCTCTACGGCCATTCATTCTATTGAATGAGCCATGAATGGTTGATTTTTCCTTTCTTCAGCCTTTGCGCTCGCTATGTATGGCGGAGTAGTGCTGCGACTGCTGCTCCGGGGAGATGCGAATGAAGAATAGCTTGAGCAGAGACAATTGGCTGCAGCCAAGCATATTGCCCGGGTTTGGTTTGACGATCGGGTACACGCTTGCTTACCTCACCCTAATCATCCTGATTCCGCTCGCGGCCCTCGTGATCCGGGCGAGTTCGCTCGGGTTCGGCGAGTTCATTGCCATCCTGATGGACGAGCGCACTCTCCTTGCGCTTAGAATTTCCTTCGGCGCCGCCCTCATCGCAGCACTCGTTAATGTGGTCTTCGGCGTCCTCGTGGCCTGGGTTCTCATTCGATACGATTTCCCGGGGCGCAGATTGCTGGATGCCGTGGTCGACCTGCCGTTCGCTCTGCCGACTGCCGTGGCCGGTATCGCTCTCGCCGCACTTTACGCCAACAACGGCTGGATCGGATCTCTGTTCGCGCCGCTCGGTATTAAGATCGCCTTTACACCCGCAGGTATCGTCATTGCGCTCATCTTCATCGGGCTTCCTTTCGTTGTCCGTACCGTGCAGCCTGTCATGGAGGAGATCGAACGGGAGACTGAAGAGGCGGCGGCCACGCTCGGCGCCAACCGATTCCAGACCGTTCGTATGGTTGTGTTGCCGACGTTGCTTCCTGCCATTCTTACCGGTTTTGCGCTCGCCTTCGCCCGCGCCGTAGGCGAGTATGGCTCCGTCATCTTCATCGCCGGCAACATCCCTTATGTGTCCGAAATCGCGCCACTCCTAATCGTGATTCGTTTGGAAGAATTCAACTACGCAGGCGCGACCGCCATTGCGGCCATCATGCTTGTCATCTCGTTTGCAATGCTGTTCCTGGTCAACCTGCTGCAGGCTTGGAGCCGCCGGAGGTTCGCCAATGTCCGCTGACCTGCACAACCGGTTTCGCGATCCCGCGACTGAGTCGCCGTTTGCGCGTTTTGTCCTAATTGCGATTGCCGTGGCCTTCATGGCCGTGATCCTGCTCCTACCACTGCTTCTGGTCTTCATAGAGGCGTTCCGCCGCGGGGTGCCGGCCTTTTTCGAAGCGCTTGTCGAGCCTGACACGATGTCTGCCATCCGGTTGACCCTGACGGTTGCGGCGATCGCGGTTCCGCTCAATCTGGTCTTCGGCGTTGCTGCCGCCTGGGCGATCGCCAAATTCGAGTTTCGCGGAAAATCTTTCCTGACGACGCTGATCGATTTGCCATTCTCGATCTCGCCGGTCATTTCAGGCCTCGTTTACGTCCTGCTGTTCGGCGCCAACAGCGTCTTGGGACCGATCCTGAAATCCTGGGGCATCGAGGTGCTCTTCGCGATCCCCGGGATCGTGCTTGCGACAGTCTTTGTGACATTCCCATTCGTGGCGCGCGAGCTGATCCCGCTGATGCAGGAACAGGGGACAGGTGACGAGGAAGCCGCGCTTTCGCTTGGAGCTTCCGGCTGGCAGACTTTCCGGTACGTGACGCTGCCGAATATCAAATGGGCCCTGCTCTACGGCGTCCTGCTCTGCAATGCCCGCGCTATGGGGGAGTTTGGAGCCGTCTCCGTCGTCTCTGGCCATATTCGCGGCCTCACCGAGACCATGCCGTTGCATGTCGAGGTTCTTTATAACGAATACAACTTTGTCGCAGCGTTCGCCGTATCGACGCTCTTGGCTCTCCTCGCGCTGGTGACACTTGCGCTCAAGACGATCCTCGAGATCCGCTACAGTGCCGAACTTTCCGGCACTCGTAAGCACTGAAAGGTTTCTCTCCATGGAAGTCGTGATCAAGAACATCAGAAAAGAGTTCGGACAGTTTCCGGCACTTAATGATGTATCCCTTTCCGTCAGAACCGGTGAGCTAATTGCCCTTCTCGGGCCCTCCGGTTCCGGAAAGACGACGCTGCTGCGCCTGATCGCCGGGCTTGAGCAGCCGACCGGGGGACAGATCTTCTTCGGAGCCGAGGATGCCTCCCTCAAGACGGTGCAGGAACGATATGTCGGGTTCGTCTTCCAGCATTATGCGCTGTTCAAGCACATGACCGTTGCCGAGAATATCGGCTTTGGTCTGCGCGTTCGGCCCAAGGCAACACGACCATCGAACGTGGAGATCAAGAAGCGAGTAGGCGATCTCCTTGCCATGGTTCAGCTCGAGGGGCTCGACAAGCGCTATCCTGCCCAGCTCTCCGGCGGCCAGCGCCAGCGCGTGGCACTGGCCCGTGCCATGGCGATTGAGCCATCGGTTTTGTTGCTCGACGAACCATTCGGTGCGCTCGATGCCAAGGTTCGTAAGGATCTCAGGCGCTGGCTTCGCGAATTCCACGACCGTACGGGTCACACCACTTTCTTCGTGACGCATGACCAGGAAGAGGCGCTCGAGCTTGCCGACCGCGTCGTCGTCATGAGCCAGGGCAAGGTCGAGCAAGTCGGCTCGGCCGACGACGTCTACGACCGGCCGAATTCGGCGTTCGTATTTTCTTTCATCGGAGAATCGTCGCACCTGCCGATTAAGGTGCGGGATGGCAACGTCGTCTTCGAGGGAGCGACTATTGCATCCGCAGGCAATGAACCTGCTGGTGAGGGGCAACTCTACTTCCGCCCTCAGGATGTCTTACTCTCCGACGATCCCGGCAGCATCGTTGGCACGGTCACGGCGCAGCGCCGTCTGGCGGGCACACGCATCGCTGAACTCGACGTCTCAGGTGAGGGGCCGGCGCATCACATCGAGATTGAGATACCCTTGAGTGCCGAAGTCGCTATGGGCGCGCCGCTGCGGTTCAAGCCAACGAAGTGGCGGATCTTCCGCTAGGCCCATCGCTCCTTGGCGTCTTTAAGGCGTATTGCGAGTGATCGACTGGACGGATCGGCGCGAATTTCCTTTTTAAAACAATTCGATATTCGAGACTTCGTGTACCAAGTGCCACTATTTCTCAATGTTTTGGATTGGTGCTTCCAGGGGAAGCAAGTGTCGCCTTAGGGGGCCGGAAGAAGACTGGCCGCGTCGGGTTTACCAGAAATGCGGACTTAACGCCGTTGCAGTGTCTGTCTCCCCACCAGTCGTTCAGGAACCGACCGCTTTCCGTCGATACTTATTTCAGTATCGTCCACCTCAACGTCGTCGGTCACAAAGAAGGATGACGGCTCAAGGAGGTGGAGATCGCCTGTGACGCCACCTCCTGCCACTTGTTGACTCACCCGCGGTTGAACAATATCCTGCTAATTCGTTCGTTAGGCTTGTCCTCACATGACGGATCAATCTCTTCATCGTCGCCTTGCTGCCATCGTCGTAGCCGATGTCGTGGGATATTCGCGCCTGATGGAGGCTGATGAAGTTGCAACGCTGGCGAACCTCAGGGAACTCCGTTCTGGCGTTATCGAGCCTGTGGTAGTCCGCCACCACGGTCGTATCTTCAAGGTCATGGGCGACGGATTCTTAATCGAATTCGGTAGCGCGGTGGATGCAGTCACAGCAGCGATGGAAATGCAACGGGCCACCACTGCTGTGGAGGCTTCCGGAGACCAGCGCCTGCTTTTGCGCGTCGGCGTCAATATGGGAGATGTCATTGACGACGGTTCAGACGTCCTCGGCGACGGCGTCAATGTTGCGGCGCGCCTCCAGACGCAGGCCGCGCCGGGAGGTATCTGCATTTCAGACAAAGTTCACGGCGAGATCGTCGGCAAGGTCGGCGACCGGTTCTTTGATGCAGGCGAACGCTACCTGAAGAACCTCACTCGCCCTGTCCACGTGTGGCATTGGCCGGATGCACTGCAGAGCATATTGCCGCTGCCCGAATGTCCCTCGATCGCTGTATTGCCGTTCACGAATATGAGTGGGGATGAAACGGATGCACCTTTCGTCGACGGCTTGACCGAAGACCTGATCACCGACCTTTCCCGTACGGCTGGCCTGTTCGTCATCGCGCGCAATTCCGTGTCCGGTTACAAGGCCAAGCCGGTTGACGTGCGGCTGGTCGCTCAGGAACTCGGCGTCCGCTATGTGCTGGAGGGGAGCGCCAGACGTGCTATGGGCCGTGTCCGCATCAATGCCCAATTGATCGACGCGCTTGGTGGTCAGCACTTGTGGGCCGACCGGTTTGACAGAACGATGGAAGATGTTTTCGAATTACAGGATGAAGTTAACGCCAAGATTGTTGAAGCCCTCGTCGGCCGGCTGACCATCCCGAAGCAGCGCAATCGGCCGAAGAACCTAGAGGCGTACGATCTGTGTGTGCGCGCCCGCCGCCTGACGGAAGAGTCGCCGCAAACCGGACGTGAGGCCTATATGCTGCTCCAACGTGCGGTTGAGCTCGAACCATCATATGCCGAGGCGCTCGGTCTGCTCGCCTACAACCGTTGGCTTGCCTGGACTCATTTCGGCGATCCCGAAGATCCCAACCGTCGGATGGCGACGACGTTTGCACGGCAGGCGGTCGGCCTGGATCCCAATGATGCCGGCTGCCGTTACATTCTGGGGACGATCTTGGCTTATGAGCGGCGATGGGAGGAATCGGAGGCCGCCTTCGCCAAGGCCCTGGAGCTGGACCCCAACCATGCCGACACCTGGGCCGCCATGTCTGACATTTCCGTGCTGGACGGCAGGGTTGCCGACGGACTGAAGCAGATCGAAAAAGACTCTGCGGCTCAATCCCCATCCAACCTGCTGGTATCTTTGTCATCTGGGGCAAGCGCAATACGCCGCGCGCGATTATCAGGCGGCAGCCGCGACCCTGCGCAGGGAAGACACGTATCGTACCAATTCACGCAAATTTCTGGCTGCTGCGCTTGCGCAGCTGGGCCACCGTGAGGAGGCGCGGCGAGAAGCAGACTTGTTCCTGATCGCCCACCCTCATTTCACGATCAACCACTGGCTCAGCTCCCAGCCGCTACGCGATACATCTGTACGAGACCACTTTGTTGACGGCTTCCGCAAGGCCGGTCTGCCGGAGATGTGACAGCGGGTGTTGTTTGTCGCGTAGGATTAAGCCACTTTTCCATTTCGCGGTGATCCGGTCAGACTGCGAAAGGGTGTTTGCAGACAATTGATTGCAATGAGTTTGGTGGATTAACGCGGAACAAAAAACTGGATCAAATTCTGCTGAAACTCGACACCCGCCGCTTATAAGATATCTTTCGAGGATATCTTTTGGCGCCTGTGCAGGAGGCGGACGATTTCAATGGCACTGCCATTGAGCCGGTAAAGAGTCAGATAATCACCTGAGACGAGATGCCGAACGCCGGGCGCGATATCGTCGCGCGCAACTACCGAATAGGGGTGTCGGGCGAGATTGTCCCAGCGTGCTTCAATCGCGTCAAGAACACGGTCAGCAACAGTTATGTTGCTAATGGCTATGTAGCACCATATCTCGATCAGGTCCTCATCCGCGCGATTGGTTATGATAACTGGAAGCATGGTTAGAGTTCGTGTCGTGAAGAACCTCATCGTTCGCGGGCGGCAGCTTTTACCTCTGCCATTGTGGTACGCGAACTTGGGCCGCTTTCGATGCCCTCCTGCACGAGCGCTCGCAGATCCTCGACAGTGTAGCCGAGCAAATCACGACGCTTCTTCCACTCGCGGACGGCATCACGGATGGCTTCACTCGTCGATGCATATTCGCTGGCATCGACCGCGCTTCGCACAAAGCCCGCCATTTCTGATGTCAGTGCAATCGTAATTTTCTCGACCGTCGCCATAGTTTCCAGCCTCCGATGTACCGCGGCAAGGGAATGCGATTAGCATACCGTGCGCAAGTGATGACTATTGCATTCGGAGCAGTACACAACGCAGGCAACCGATTGATTGTCCGTTCAGTCCCAGCCGTCCCAACGATCTGTTCAAGTTGTCACAGTCCTACCCATTTTGACTTAGTACGTTGGCGGTAAAGAACCATTTCAGGCGTGAGCGGATCACGGCGAAATCAAAAATTGTCTTACCTCAGGCGACAATCAATGATCCGGCCGTATACCGATGGCTGTGCCGAACGGCCGCCTCCGCTGCTTCGATGATCGAGGTGGTATCGATGCCGAAATGCGCGTAGAGGTCGGCTATCGTACCGGTCTGGCCGAAATGCTCGACGCCGAGGCTGGTCAGCCCATGACCACGAACCGAACCGAGCCAACCGAGTGTTGCCGGATGACCGTCCGTGACGGTTATCATATGGGCATGCTGGGGCAGGGTGGCGAGCAGGTTTTCCACGTGGCTGCGGGCGGCAGGATATCCGTGCCGTCTGGCACGCTGTGCTGCCGTCCAGCCGGCATTGAGCCGGTCAGTCGACGTAACCGCCAATACTGCCACGTCGCGATGCCGTTCCGCCAGCCGGCCGGCAGCCGTCAGTACTTCCGGCGCAACGCAGCCCTGATAGGCCAGGACCAGAGAGGTATTCAATTGCGGTTCACGAAGCCAGTAGGCGCCATCGACGACGCCTTGACGAAACGCATCGCTGTCTCGGCGCACTGGCTGTTCCAGCGGCCGGGTCGTCAATCGCAGATAGACCGACCCGCCGGCTTCGTCCCGCAGCCAAGTCCGCGGGTCGTGCCCACCTTTGCCTTCCCGCTGCATGTAGTCGAACGACCAGTCCATGATCACAGAGAGTTCGTCCAGATAGGCCGGTTCGAAGCTCGCCAACCCGTCCTGGCTCATGCCGATCAATTGCTGCCCGATGGACTGGTGGGCGCCGCCCTCCGGGGCCAGCGTCACGCCCGATGGCGTGCCGACAATCATGAAGCGGGCGTCCTGATAACAGGCGTAGTTCAGCGCATCGAGACCACGGGCAACGAAAGGATCATAGACGGTGCCGATCGGGATGAGCCTTTCCCCGAACAGCGAATGAGACAGCCCGGCTGCACCGAGCAGCAGGAAAAGGTTCATTTCCGCGATACCGAGTTCGATATGCTGTCCCATGGGTCCGAAGGACCATTTCTGGGTCGAGGCGACTTTCTCGTCCTGGAAAGTATCCGCCCGCCCGTCACGTGCAAACAGCCCCCGCCGGTTGACCCACGGACCGAGATTGGTGGAAACGGTGACATCCGGTGCTGTCGTGATGATCCTGTTGGAGAGCTCGTCATCGTGCCTTGCGATCGCGTCCAGAATTTTGCCGAAGCCCGTCTGTGTTGAAAGTTCGCGATCCTCCAGGAAGACCGGCCCCGGCGATGCTACACGAGCGGCGGCGTAGCGGCGCATGCCCTGGGCAAAGAAGGGCACGGTCCTGAGATAGGCCTTGACCGCCGATGCATTCGTGATAGCGCCGAACTCCTCACATTCCTGGCCGGCAGCAACGCCGATGCGGCTCTGGAACTCCTCCATCTGGGCTTTGGTCATCAGGCCGGCGTGATTGTCCTTGTGGCCGGCAAGCGGCGTGCCCCAACCCTTGATCGTATAGGCCAGAAACACCGTCGGCCGATCATGATCGATGCCCTCGAACGTCTGCGTCAGCGTTTCGATGCAATGGCCGCCGAGATTGTTCATCAGCTCGGACAGTTCCGCATCCGTGCGCCGCTCGATCAGCCGCGTGACCTCGCCCTGGTCGCCGATCTCGTCGGTCAGGCGCTTTCGCCATGCCGCTCCCCCTTGAAAGGCGAGGGCCGAATAGAGCTGGTTGGGGCAGCGGTCGATCCACTCGCGCACCGCCGGGCCGCCGGGCTCGCGAAAGGCGGCCTCCTGCAAGGCGCCGTATTTCAGGATTTTCACCTCCCAGCCGAACGCCGCGAAGATGGCCTGCACGCGCTGCCACAGCCCCTCGCGCACCACGCCGTCAAGGCTCTGCCTGTTGTAGTCGATGATCCACCAGGTGTTGCGGAGGTCATGTTTCCAGCCCTCTTGCAGGCATTCATAGATATTGCCTTCATCCAGTTCGGCATCTCCGACAAGCGCGATCATGCGACCCGTAGGGCGCGGCGACGAAAAGGATTTGGCTTCGATATAGTCCTGGATGATCGAGGCAAAGGCCGTGATCGCCACGCCCAAGCCGACCGAGCCGGTGGAGAAATCGACGTCGTCACCATCCTTAGTGCGGCTCGGGTAGGATTGGGCGCCGCCAAAACCGCGAAAGTTGATGAGCTTTTCTCGGCTCTGATTGCCCATCAAATATTGGATCGCATGAAAGACCGGGGACGCGTGTGGCTTGACCGCGATCCGATCCTCCGGTTTCAGGATGTGGAAATAGAGGGCCGTCATGATCGACACCATCGAGGCCGAAGACGCCTGGTGGCCGCCCACCTTGACCTCGCCCTTTTCGCGGATGTGGTTGGCGTTGTGGATCATCCAGCAGGCATGCCAAAGCACCTGGCGTTCAAGATCCTTCAGGATCTCAAGCTTTTCCTCAGACAGGCTCGATTTCATCTTTGTTCCTCCCCAAAAGCAGTGAAATGCTATCACCCCCAATGCGGATTTTCTGGTCTATCTCACTTGCTATTCGCTCATTTTTCGGCAAGATTTGCCGAATGAATTGGGAAAGTGGAAATTTCATGCCTGTTGTCAGCTATGACCCTGCCACGTTGAAGCTTCTGGATCTCCTGCAGAACAATGCCGAACTCAGCACGGCAGAACTCGCGGCCGCGACCGGTCTGTCGGCGTCCCCATGCTGGCGGCGTGTCAATGACCTGAAAGAAGGCGGCGTGATCAAGGGGACAGTTGCGCTGGTGGATGCGCAATCCCTCGGTCTCGCCGTCAACGTCTTCGTCCATATCTCGCTGAAGCAGCAGGACAGAGCATCGCTCGACATCTTCGACGAGGCGGTGCGGTCCATGCCGGAAGTCATGGAATGTTATCTGATGACCGGTGAATCGGACTATCTTCTTCGTGTCGTCGTCGAGGATCTAAGGAAATACCAGGCGCTCGTCATTGACCGGCTGACGACCATTCCCTGCGTATCCAACATCCGATCAAGCTTTGCCTTGGGGCAGGTCAAGTATACGACCGCACTGCCAACCACGCATCTTCGGAAATAGCACGGAGAAGAGGATCGACTAGTGGGATACGCGTATTTGCGCGTTCGAAGTGCCGGATTGGGAATGAATGGCTTGAAAGTGTGTTGATCTTTCGGTGCAGCGAATCCGCGTTTTACGCACATTCCACCTTGATCCAACCTAAGTCGGTAATTTTTTTACATGTAGCTTGTTGCGCCGGTTTAGATAGCGCGACGCCAGGAATGGCGGCTCACATCATCCTAAAAATCAATAATCGAAGCCATGAGAGAGCTGTTATCCACAGGTGCTGAATTCTGTGCACAATTTGTGGGACATCCATCAAATAACCGGTTGATTTCTAACGTCATCACTTACCAACACCCTGGGACAGTATTGTGCCAGAAAAAAAGGCTCTTCCGCCTTTTTCTTAGTCTTCTCGACCGCACCAAAAAAAGCCCGGCCATTTGGCCGGGTTTTTTGTTTTCTGCGGCACGATCAACTACCTAGCCGCAGAGAATGTTTCGCATTGTAGCTTGATTTCACTCTGTATCGCTCGGAATGTGACTGTCGATGCCGAGCGTGGTGATGTGGTTGTGCACGGCGTTGACGCCGTCGATTGCGAGTACTTTCAGTTCGACCAGCCGGCGTTCTTCGGCCGTATCGACCGCACCGCGCAGCGTCACCAGATGGCCGTCGATCTGCCCGTCAACCTGAATGTCGATCCCGGCCAGCGTGGTTTCATCGAGATCGGCCAGTGCTGCATCGATGTCTGATTCGAGCTGGTCGTCGTCGCCACCGTAATCTTCATCCGGCAGGGCAGGGGTTGCGGGCGCCCTTTGCAAGCCGTTGGCCTCAACGGAACTGACACCAAAGCCCTTGTTGCGATCACGGTCGAAATTCGCGGCCGTCTCGCCATAGCCATGGTTTTCCACCGGTTCCGCCGCAGCGCCTGCGCCGTCGGCATAGGGCCAGCCATTGTCGATATTGCGCTGCTCATAGTCGCGGTAGTCATCTTCGCGGGAAAATTCGGTCGTGCTGCGGTCCTTGGCCATGGATCTGCTCCTTCGCGTGGCTGGTTGAGGCCAAACGCACGGGAGCCGGCTTTGTTCGCCGACTTCCTGTCGGACTACGTATCAGCGCGCCTGTTTGTCCCACTTCTTCAACAGACGCTCGCGTTTCAGGCGCGACAATCGCTGGATCCAGAATATGCCGTCGAGTTGGTCGATCTCGTGCTGCATGCAGATGGCGGCAAAGCCTTCAAGTGTCTCGCGCATTTCCACGCCGCCGAGTGTCCGGTAGCGAATGTCGACCTTGCGCGGGCGAACCAGCGTATCGGTCATGCCCGGCATCGAGACGCTGCCCTCGGTGTGTTCCATGGTCTCTTCCGACACCGACACAAGCTCTGGATTGACATAGTCGCGCCGGCCGCCGAGTTCGGCCAAGTCAAGCAAGACGAGGCGCTGAAGGATGCCGCAATGGGCGGCAGTTATGCCGACGCCCGGCGCTGCCGTCATCGCGGCATGGAGGTCGTCTGCCAGCGCCTTCAGTCCGGCATCGAAGACTGTGACTTCGGTGCAGCGGCTTTTCAGGGCGGGATCGGGATAGCGGCGGATGGAAAGTACTGGCACGGTGGTCTGGTATCTCGCGTTTCGGGTCGTCTGCGACCCTTGGCTGTGGCGGGCTTGGCCGGGCTCTGGCCGGCCCAGCGATCCGTCAAGGCGGGACTCGACCGGACTGCGGCAATAGGTTAGCAGGGAGCCTTCGCATTTGCACATCCGGGCGAGGTCAAATCGCTATCCGGTTGTTGACAATGCCTTTTTTGCCGGCATTCTTCGGCGGCCGGGCGCGGCACACCAGAATCGGGCGAGGGTGCTTGAATGACGGACAACGAGGACGACATCCGCATCCGCCCGACGCCGGAAGAGGTGCATGAGGACATCTACGGCGACGATGGCTCAATCCGGCTGGACTTTCTGGCGATCGTCGGGGCCGCGATCGCCGATCGTGATCTGCTGTTTCTGCGCCAGCATGTTGCCCGACTGCACGAATCGGAACTCGGCGACCTGATCGAGGCGATCCAGCCGGATCAACGCATCGCGCTTGTGCGGCTGCTCGGCGACGATTTCGACATGACGGCGCTGACCGAGGTCGACGAGACCATTCGCCTGCAGATCGTCGGACACCTGCCGAACGCCCAGATCGCAGCCGCCATCGGCGATCTCGATTCGGACGATGCCGTCTACATTCTCGAGGACCTTGACCAGGAAGACCGCGACGAGATCCTGGAGCAGCTGCCGTTCACCGAGCGGGTCCGCCTGCGCCGTGCGCTCGAATATCCGGAAAGCTCGGCCGGCCGGCGCATGCAGACCGAATTCGTCGCCGTGCCGCCGTTCTGGACGGTCGGCCAGACGATCGACTACATGCGCGACGAAGAGGGACTGCCGGAAAGCTTCACCCAGATCTTCGTCATCGATCCGACCTTCAAGCTGCTCGGTGTCATCGATCTCGACCGGATCCTGCGCACCAAGCGGCAGGTCAAGATCGAGACCATCATGCGCGAGACCAACCATCCGATCCCGGCCGAAATGGACCAGGAAGAGGCGGCGCAGCTGTTCGAGCAATACGACCTTCTGTCGGCGGCTGTCGTCGACGAGAGCGGTCGGCTGGTCGGCGTGCTGACCATCGACGACGTGGTCGACGTCATCCAGGAGGAGGCCGAGGAGGACCTGATGCGCCTCGGCGGCGTCGGCGATGAAGAGCTGTCAGACAGTGTGGCGGAAACGTCGCGCTCACGCGTGCCATGGCTTGCGGTCAACCTGTTCACCGCCTTTGTCTCGGCCTCTGTCATCTCGCTGTTCGAGGCGAGCATCGAACAGGTAGTGGCGCTGGCCATCCTGATGCCGATCGTTGCCGGCATGGGTGGCAATGCAGGGTCCCAGACCATGACCGTCACCGTCCGGGCGCTGGCAACGCGCGATCTTGACATCCACAATGCGTGGCGCGTCGTGCGTCGTGAAGCGGGGGTCGGGCTGATCAACGGCGTCTTGTTCGGCTGTCTGGTCGGCACGGTCGCGGCGATCTGGTTCCAGAACATCCATATCGGCGGTCTGATTACCGCCGCCATGCTGATCAACATGTTTGCCGCCGCCATGGCGGGGATTACCATCCCCATTCTTCTGGTGCGGGCCGGCGCCGACCCGGCGGTGTCTTCCGCCGTCTTTGTCACCGCGATCACCGATACGACCGGCTTTTTCAGCTTCCTCGGTCTCGCCACATGGTGGTTCGGCATCGGAATCGGCAGCTAAAAATTGACTTTTACGTAAATGTAAATATGCTGCCGGTTCTTGATTGAACAGGAACGCATGTGAAGAAGTTTTATAGCATCACCGAGCTGACACGGGAATTCGGCGTGTCGACGCGCACTCTACGCTTCTACGAGGATGAGGGCCTGCTTCATCCCGAGCGGCGCGGGAGAACTCGTCTCTACCGCTCGGCGGATCGCCGTCTGCTTCAGGAGATCCTGCGAGGCCGCCGTATCGGTTTCACCATCGCCGAGATCCGCGAGATCGTCCATGTCTACAAGGAACCGCCGGGCGAAATCGGTCAGCTGAAGCTGATGATGAAGCGCATCGACGAAAAACGCGAAGAGCTGCGCCAGAAGCGCCGCGACATCGACGAGACGCTGGCTGAGCTCAATCATGCCGAGGAGGCCTGCCTGACTCGCTTGGTGGAAATCGGCGTGGGCAGCTAGCGTGCACTTGTCGCGGTGACCGCAATCAGGTCGGGTATCAGGAACCAGACATTCTTTAGCGCCAGGCATTCGTTTAGCGATCGTCACTGACTCGTGGTCGAACACTCACCTGCAAGCTTCAGGATGCGCTCGTCCTGATCGGGCAGGATTGCGCCAGACTGGAGCGGTTCGAGCAACGACTGCTGTTGCAGGCGCTCCAGGGTACAGCCGCAGAAGCGCTGGCATACGGCCTGGCTGCTTCCCTCTCCCTGGCAGCCGCTTTCGCAGCTGTTGATATAGGTGATGGCCGGATCGGGTTTTGCCGCCGGCACGACAAGCGACATGCCATAGACAAGGGCAAACAGGATCGGCTGATGCAGCAGATAGATGATCAGGCTGTGGCGACCGCCCCAACGCAGCCATGCCGGTCCAGCGGGCAATTTGGCGAGCCTGGCAAATCCGTTGCGATCGTGCAGGATGCGGGCAACGGCGACACCGCAGAGCAGTGCGCCAAGCCAGGGCAGAAGCGGAACGTAGTCGTTCGAGCGCGGCAGATTTTGTGACAGGCCGACAAACCACAGCACGGGCGCATCGAAAATTGCCGAGCGCCACAGGTTCGGTAGGGCGAAGGCGCCGATCGCGGCGGTCAGCGTCAGAACGGGTGGCAGACGCAGAAACAGCAAGCCGATGACGCTGGCCGTGGCGATGCAATGCAGGATACCGAAGAAGATCCAGCCGTCTGGAACGAACCACCACGTGGCCGCCGAAATCGCCAGAGCCGCGGCAACGATCACCGCCAGGCGCTTCAGGAACGCTTGCAGCTTCAATTGCGGATGGTGGGCGAGCACAAGACTGAATCCGGCGAGAAAGAGAAAGCTGGACGCGATCATCCGTGCGTAGAGGCGCAGGAAGCCTTCCGTCGATGTTCCGGGCGCCAGATAGCCAAAGAACTCGAGATCCCAGGAGAAGTGGTAGGTCGCCATGGCGATCAGCGCTATGCCCCTTATGGCATCGAGCCACAACAGCCGGTGCATCACCGGTGCCACTCCAGCGCTGTTCATCTCCGCCACGTTGCGTCCTTCCGATTCGATAGTCAGCGCTGACATTCTGAAAGCGCGGTGACCGTGGCAAAGCCGTCAAAGGCGGCGTTTTCATGACTGTACATCGGCAACGATCCTGGCTCTGCTCCGGGGTCTCTTACCGTTCCCTGTCGCTCAACAGCGCCAACCGCGCCTCCGAGAAGAATTGCCGGCGCAGCAATACGATGAAGACAAGCACCGTCGTCAGCATGAAAATGTAGGGGCTTACGAACCAGCCGAGATAGCCGATCGAATAGAAGATCGCGCGCAGACCGGCATTGAAGTGGCTTGCGGCGATAATGTTCATGCGGATGGTGATTTCGGCCGCCTCGCGGGACCTGGCCGGATCTTTCTCGGCCTCTGCCATCATCGGAATGGTGCCGAACAGAATGGTGCAATAGTTGAACAGCCGATAGGACCAGCCGAACTTGAAGAAGGAATAGGCAAACAGTGCGATCAGCCCACTGACTTTCATCTCGAAGGCTGCGCGGCCTCCCTGGACGATATAGGGAATGTCCTTGATGATGGCGTCGACCTGCTCGGTTGCGCCGAGCAGGGCAAAACAGCCGCCAATGGCAAAGATCGTCGTCGAAGCGAAAAACGCCGTTCCATTCTGCAGCCCACCCATGATCTGGGTATCGATCATCTTCAGATCGCGGGTCAGCGAGTTGAGGATCCATTCGCGCCGGCGCTCCGCCATCGCCATGGTCAGGCTGGTCCGCTTCAGGATGCGTTTCTGTCCGGTGATCCAGGCATAAGCCATCCAGAGAAACACAAAAAGCGCCATGGCGCTGTAGTCGATCACGGTCATGGGGCGATTCCGCGTTGAATTTTATGCCCCAGCTTTAGCGTCAGCGCTCGCCTGGCGCCACGGAAATTAACCACCGTAAAGAATTTTGGGCCAAAATGAGGCAGCCCGCAGCCGCGCACATTTTGCTAACTTTCGTTGCAAGTAATTGATATTTCACGTACCTATGCGCAAATTGCATATCTGCTTCGCAAAAACCGTCATTCTTTTGCCTTTTTTGCGGTTGCGAAGGGCCGCGATTTTTAATAGATCGTTCGTCATAAGGCGGTCGGGGGACAGCTTTTTTCAACAATGCGTTCTCATTTGGAGTCTCCATGGAAGGCAGTGTCCAGAAGTCGTGCTGGAGTGTTACTTTTCGGGCTTTGATGGGGTTTGCCGGCGTTCTTTGCCTGGCCTATCTTTTCAGCAGCATGTGACGCTCACACGCAGTTAGTTGCCAGCAGCGCGATCTTCGGGTCGCGCTGTTTGCGTTTGTAGCGCCATTTTCATTTGCTTCGATGTCGCGGCGATGAAAGCCGATGTCGATCCTCGCCCGCATTCGTGCTACGCGATCCTCTAGCCTCTGGAAATTGCAGGGTAGAAGGACGGATCCATGTTTCTTTCGGTTTTCGACGTGTTCAAGATCGGGGTCGGCCCTTCGAGTTCCCATACGATGGGACCGATGACCGCCGCCAACCGCTTTCTCGAACTTATTCTTTCCGACGAATGGCCGCGCCCCGCCGGCGCGCATGTGACCGCGCTGAAGGCCAGTCTGCACGGTTCACTCGCCTATACCGGCATCGGCCATGGCACCGGAAATGCAGTCATCATCGGCCTGATGGGTGAGGCTCCGGACAAGGTCGATCCCGACCGGATGGACGAAATCATCGCCGAGGTCGAGCGCACAGGACGTGTTACACCGCCCGGCCATCCCGGCTACAGCTTCAAGCCAAAGGACGATCTCGTCTACGACAAGAAGACGCCGCTGCCCGGCCACGCGAATGCCATGCGGCTGACGGCGCTGGATCGCGATGGTCGCGTCCTGCTCACGCAGGTCTATTTCTCCATCGGCGGTGGCTTCGTCGTCACCGAAACCGAACTTCTTGCCATGCAGAAGAACAAGAAGGCGGCCTCAACGCAGAAAGTGCCTTATCCCTTCGCCTCGGCCAAGGAGATGCTGGCCATGGCGGCAAGCTCCGGGCTGAGCATTGCCCAGATGAAGCGGGCTAACGAAGAGGCGGTGATGGACCGCGCCACGCTGGATGCCGGGCTTGACCGGATCTGGGACGCGATGAGCGGCTGCATCGATCGCGGGCTGAAACAGGACGGCAGGCTGCCGGGCGGGCTCAATGTCCGCCGCCGCGCCCGCTCGATCCATGACAAGCTGCAGGAGGAATGGCGCAGCAACCGGCAGAACCCGCTTCTGGCCAATGACTGGCTGTCCGTCTATGCGATGGCCGTTAACGAAGAGAATGCCGCCGGTGGCCGCGTCGTGACCTCGCCGACCAATGGTGCTGCCGGCGTGGTTCCGGCCACCGTGCGCTACTACCTGCATTTCCATCCGGAAGCCGATCAGGACGGTATTCGCGACTATCTGCTGACGGCTGCCGCAATCGGTGGGATCATCAAGCACAATGCCTCGATCTCGGGCGCTGAAGTCGGCTGTCAGGGTGAGGTCGGCTCGGCCTCGGCAATGGCGGCCGCAGGCTTGGCCGCCGTGATGGGTGGATCGCCGGAGCAGATCGAGAATGCCGCCGAAATCGCGCTGGAACATCATCTCGGCATGACCTGCGATCCGATTGCCGGCCTTGTGCAGGTGCCCTGCATCGAGCGCAACGCGCTGGGTGCGGTCAAGGCGGTCACGGCT
>NZ_AHZC01000434.1 GCF_000247475.1 Rhizobium sp. PDO1-076
GACTATTACTCACCTCTTAATTGGGCAAGGAAGGTCNCTTTGCCGGAATGCGTCGCCATCAACCGCGCACCGCAAGGCTGATGATGGAGGGCGGGCCGCTGATCTTGCGCGCGAGGCGCATGGCAAGTCCGCCTAAGAATTGGCATGTCGATTTCGGCCTGGAAGTGCATGGCCAGATGGTGATGATCGAACGCAATTTTCATGGGAGCCATCCGTCGGATGAAAACTATGTCAAACATAAGTATTACAAGGATATCGAATGGGCACTGCCGGAGCCGATCGTTGATGCCTACTACAGCACCTTCTGCGGCATGAAGTTGCTCGATAATTCGTGGGGCTCTGTCTTCGGTCGTTTCCTACCCCGCAACGTCAACAATTGGGGGTTGTGGAATCAGTATCTTGGCTTCTTCCGCGGCTACAAGAAAAAATACATCCCTTGGCTATTGGAGAAACTACCGGAAACGACGCCTGAAAGACCGTCGAAACACGGGTTCTTTGACTTCCGTTGCTTTTTGGAAAGCGTCCCCGACGAACAGGGCATCGTCGAGTTTCTGTGGGTCAAGAGCTTTTGTGATGACGGCACGATTTATCACATCCGCGGCAAGGATGTGGAAAACATGCGCATCCTCGCCGATCCCGTCGAGGCTATCGATCTTTACTGCGAACATGTGCTTTCGCGCAAAGAAGGCAGCTTCAGTTTTCTGCCATTTACCGAAGCGATGTCCTGAGGCGTAGAAGCCGGGCGGTGTGGCAAAAACGAGAAAGTGTACGCAGGCATTGGCCGTGGAGCCGGGGTACCAAAGCGAGGCGAAATTTGAAGGTCTCTGGATGAAAAGAAGAGTGAAGCTGGGAGATATCCTGCAGATATTGACCTCCCAGGGAGTGAGTTATGCGCAGGTCACGCACAAAAATCCCGAATACGGCCATCTCATTCGCGTATTTGCAGGATTTCACCCGACACAACCAAAAGATCATAATTCAGTGGTGAACGCGGAGGTCCAGTTTTCGGCATTCTTTCCTGTCCAAAGCGCCGTCAATCAGGCGTTGCTGTCTGTCGTCAGCAACATTGCCATCCCGAAGTCATTGCAGGAATTTCCAACTTTCCGTTCGAGGAATGGCGGGCCGGGAGGCTCGATCTGGCTTTGGAACGGTGACAAAGCAGTTCGATTGGAGCGTGAACTGTCAACGGATGAGCTAGAATATCCAACAGAAGGCATTATTAGTGCCCCTTTACTGGTGGAGCGTATCGAAAAGGGGTACCGCCCGGAAACACACGAGATTTGGTGATCTTGAACCGGCCCAGCGGCTAGAATCGAAGAGGTCCGCGGCAGATTATCTCTGCCGGAGAACGATGGCGCGCCGCCCTACATTTTCGCAGCCGGCGCCATTCTCAATCTCGATTCCCATCTCGCGCCGCATCTGAAGCAGGCGCTGGCCGGCGACGTGAGCCCGAAGCAGGCGATTGAGGCGGGTCTTGCGGAGTACATCCGCAAGGAAGGGTCGATCGGCGTGGTGCTCAATGCCCTGGGTGTCGGGTCGGTTGCCGGTTGCTCGGCGGTTTCGGCCGGCGCCTGTGCGGTTCTCGCCATCGGCGCGGCGGCCAGCGCCAACCAGCTCTATGGTGACGTCCAGCAGGTGATCACCGGCAAGGACGCGAAGAGCGCTCTGGTTCATGTTGCGGTTCTGGAAAACACACCAAAAAGTCGACCGATTAGGAGGGCTAGATAAAAGCAGGCGATGTGCGCCTTCGTTCGGCTGTGTGTTTTCAAAGACTTACGGCGCATTGGCGCGAGGTGGGCCTGATCGGCGCAGCCTGCGCATTCGCAAATACTTAAATGATTTCAGTGCCTCGGCGCGATGTGTGGGGCCTCAGACATGAGGAGTGAGGAGGTTTTCCGGTTGAGACCAGCATTCCTGAGTAAGGGGTGTTGTCCTGCACAGTGACCAAGCTCGGTTGGCCATTCTGAAAAATGGCGTGACGACATGAATGGCAAGAATGCGCCAATTACAGACATCGCGATGGCATGTCACAACCGTCATAGCGATCGCCGATGCTGAGATTTAGGTTCCGAACCGGAACCGAGAGCTTGCGGTCCAAGCACAGCTCAGAGCGCGAAGCCACACGAACGAACAAGAACGCGAAACCGTTGTCACCACCGACCAAGACATGCGTGGAGGGGGTCACTTTTCGCGAAGATTAACATACTGCGGGAACTGCGCGCCAAATCAAGCGGCCAATACGGCGGGGTCAAGCGCCCTCTCCATACTTGCGACAAGGCACCTAGTCATAGCCGCATAGGGAGCTTTGGGACCTGCTTCACGTTGGATCAAGTCTTGGTAAAGTGCCCTTCTTACGGGAAGAGGTAGGGTGGCATCCAGAATTTGAGCATAGATCGCCATCACTTTCTCCACTTGGTCGTTCCGCATCTCCACCAGTTCGGCCCGGTGAAGCTCCAACAGAATCCGAGTGGCAGTGCCTTGTTGGGTCCCTTTGGCAAAAATCAAGCCACCTGCGAAAATCAGGTGTTCTTCCGGGTCCGTCTGGTAGGGGTCGACGATGTGTTCCAGCAGTGGGTCTTTGTTGCTCTTGTTCTGATTGCAGACCTCACACGCTAGCGTGAGATTTTGCCAGTGCATTGCCCACCCTCACTAGCATCCCATCCCGTTCATCCAGCTCCGGAGGCGCCATAAAAACTTCAATGCGCCCACGGAGAATGTATCCCTCCCCTCGCGAGTGGGCTGCGGTGACAACCAGGCCATGATGAGATCCGCAGACGCCGTTCCCAATAGTTGTTTCGGGCAACTACATTGAACCTCAATGAAATTCTCCAGGACTGGGCCTCGATCTGCCGCAACTAGGCAGCCTGCGTCACGGTGTGATCCAGTACGGACTGTCGTTCCACGCGCGGCAGGTCGCCGTTTATATCGAGATTCATGCCAGGGACGGAACATAGACAGCGCAAAGCCGTCTGCGAGCTCACCTTCTTGGGGGCGCAGCAGGTCGATGTGCACGCCTGCCTGCCCAGGACCGGATGTCGTTGTGGTGATCGAGGACCGGAAGCCTGGCTTTGCCTTTGCTGATGCCTGGCTCAGTCACATCGCGACCTCGTAGATTGTCGTGTGCGTGGCGACAAAGGCCTTGCCATCGCCCGTCACCCAGCCGCGAAACATGCCCGGCGTGTTGTAGGGGGCAGCCACGGTGCCATCCGACCCGACCGCCACCAGCCCCGCGCCGATATCGTGCGCCGCAAGGTCTCGGTGCACGACACCATCGGCGGCGGTTGCGAGGTCCTGGCCGAGATAGGCGACCCGGCTGGCGATCTCGTGGCCCACGACATGGCGGATGAAGAATTCACCCTTGCCGGTGCCCGACACTGCACAGGCGCCATCGCGCGCATAGGTTCCAGCACCAATGATCGGGCTGTCGCCCACGCGTCCGTCGGGCTTGTTGGTATAGCCTCCCGTGGAGGTCGCTGCCGCCAGATGCCCGGCTGCATCCAGCGCCACAGCACCGACCGTGCCATGCTTCTCGTTTTCGGTCCCGTCGGTCCCGGCCTCAGCATGCGCCTTCATCGCCTCCAGCGCCTCGACACGCTTCTGCGTGGTGAAATACGATTGCGGTTCGATTGCCAGACCGCACGCCTCGGCAAAGCGGTCGGCAGCCGCGCCGGTCAAAAGAACCGCACGGCCATCGTCGATCAGTCGGCGGGCGGCCTTGATAGGATTGCGGATTGCAAGCGCGGCCGAGATGGCGCCAGCCTCAAGCGTTGCACCATCCATGATCGAGGCATCAAGCTCATGGACGCCATTCTCGTTGAGCGCTGCGCCATGGCCGGCATTGAAATGCGGACTGTCTTCCATCACCACGACGGCGGCTTCGACCGCATCGAGCGCCCGACCGCCCGATTGCAACACCCCGTAGCCGGCCCTGAGCGCTGCCGCCAGATCGTTGCGGGCCGCCTGCCAGTCCGAAGCCGTCATGCTTTCTTCCGGCATGACACCACAGCCGCCATGAATGGCCATTGCGATGTTATTCATGTCCTGCTCCGATAGTCATGGTACAGATCGACCGTCACCGTCCGGTTCGATCGTGCCCTCACACAAACGCAGATTGGCAAACGCCCGTTGATACACACCGGACGCACCGTCTCAGTGAAAGGCAATATCGCCGATCACCCGCACCCGCACCCGGCGTGCGCCGCCGGGCAGATAGGCGATCGGGATATCCTCGACCTCCAGTGTCTTCAGGCTTGCCCGGCTTGCGCCGGAGGCAACGGCCGCGTCCTGCGCCTCGGTTTCGGCTTTCGCCAGGGCCTCATCGCGGCTCAATCCGGAAAACACCTGATCCACCTCGCCGGAGACCTGTGCCATCGCGGCACCCAGCGCATTGGCGACGCCGGCGTTTTCGACACGCAACACATCCGAAGCCCCGGCAATCCGGTCGGGGATCAGGAAGGCGCCGCCGCCAACGGCGATCAACGGAACATCGTCGGCTGACGTCTTCATCTGGTCGAAACTGTCGGTGACCATGGCGCGGATGCGCTCGAGGCTCGCCTTGACCAATGCCGGATCGATATCCTTCACCCGATCCCGGTCGCCCATCTCGATCAGACCCGCGGCGACCGCGATATCCGACGTCGTCAGCGTATTGCCGCCAAACACCCGCGCTTCGCGGAGGATCCGGTACCCCACCGAGCGTGGCCCGATCTTGCCGGTGTCCGGATCGATGATCGTGCCGCCGCCAAGCGCGATCGGCAGCAGGTCGGGCATGCGGAACAGCGTGCGCACTCCGCCGATATGGACGATATTATTGGCCTCACGCGGAAAACCGCCGACAAGGCAGCCGATATCCGACGTCGTGCCGCCGACATCGACGACCATGCCATCGGTCAATCCGGTGAGGAAGGCTGCACCACGCATCGAATTGGTCGGGCCGGAGGCAAAGCTATGAACCGGGTTTGCCGCCGCCACGTCGGCAAGCGCCACCGTGCCGTCATTCTGCGTCAGATAGAACGGCGCCGTCACCCCCGCCTCGCGCAGCGCATCCGAAAACGCCTGAACCGTCGTGCGACCAAGCGTTTGCAGCGCCGCGTTCAGCAGCGCCACATTCTCGCGTTCCAGCAGGCCGATGCGGCCGAGCGTGTGCGACAGGGTGATTTTTGCGTCGGGGATCACCGAACGCACGATCTCGGCGGCCACCACCTCGCATTCGGTGGTCAGCGGCGAAAACGTCGCCGAGATCGCGATCGAGGTGATGCCGGCATCGCGGATCTTCATCGCCGCTTCGCGGATTTCGTCAGGGATCATCGGCACCAGCGGGCTGCCGTCATATTCATGACCGCCATGCACCATGAAGATCATTGGGTCGACACAGGCACGAAGATCGTCCGGCCAGTCGCACATCGGCGGCAGCGACCGTCCGGTCGGTAGCGCGATGCGGATAGCCGCGACCCGCTCCAGCCGGGCGCGCTCGACCACGGCATTGGTGAAATGGGTGGTGCCGATCATCACGGCGTCGATGGGCCGATCAGTCGGGCCGACCAGGCCGGATACATGTGCGAGCGCCGATTTTACGCCCGACATCACGTCCTGCGTGGTCGGAACCTTGATCGAGGACAGGATCGTGTCGCCGTCAATCAGAACGGCATCCGTATTGGTGCCGCCAACGTCAATACCGATGCGTTTCATGAGAATACCGATGTAAAGTCAATGTCATAACCAAAGGCCCTGGGACCGACGGCCGCGATGCCCGCAGGCGATGTCAAAAGCGCCGGCGCTGGCAGGGCAATGACAGTCACCCTCTGGCCGTAGCGCACGGATTCGGTGCCGATTGCACTTCCGGACACGGTGTCGAGAAGGCAGACGAGATCGGGGGTCATGGCAACCGGATGACCATCGCGGAAGGCGACGGCCCATTCGTTCTGGAAACCGAGTTCCATACGCGCGCCCTTGTCGGCGTCGATGCCCTCGATCAGCGTGGTTCCGCGCAAAAAACCGCCGGTGGTTTCGCGTGCGACGTCGATCACCTTGCCGCGGAACAGCTGCGTGCCGCCTTCGTGACCGAGTACGGCCTTGACCGGATCGTCGTGACGCGCCCGCGCCTCGATTACCGCGCGACCGAGTTCGACTGCCTTGGTGACGGTGTAATGAATTCCCCAGTCCTTCACTTCGCGCCCGGTGCGTGGTGCCTTGCAGGTGGCAGCCGTCGAGCCAACCTCCGTGCAGACCTTGCGCGAGATCCGCTCCATCCATTTCCAAGAGGCGGCACGCGTGACGATCACCTCATTGTCACGCACATCGACCAGCGACAGAGGAAACATCGGCAGGTCGCCAATGGCAAACGAGGTCATCTGCGCTTCGGGATAGGCGCGGCCCATGGCATCGGCATTGACGACGGGACGTCCGAGCATGGCAGCAGCAAGGAAGGACGACAGCGCATTCGAACCACCAATCTCGACGCTCATGATGGCGCGAAAGGGTTTGCCGAGATAATCTTCCATCACCTCGACCGCTCGGGCGAGATGGGCGGGATCGCCGAGACGTTCCTGGCCGACCAACGGCGCGCCCATATTCGATACGACCGCCACCATGTCGTCATCCGCGAGCGCCATCGGATCCATCAACTGAACGCGGCGACCTTCGCCATAGAGACGGCGGAGATTGAGGGTCGAGATATAGGGATTGCCCCCGCCCCCGGTTCCCAGGATCCACGCGCCGGTGGCGAGCGGCTCGATATTCTCTTCGGCGAATTCCTGAAGCATGTGTCACCTTCGGTCATGCAGCGTCGCCCGCGGTCGGTCGACCATGCGGCACGCTGCAATCTGTCATTCTGCGGCTTGGATTTTCATCGTCGGGGCAATCAGCAACCGGCGATTTTGCAGGGTGGGTCCGGCCCCGCTTGCGCGGGACCGGTTTGTCCTGGTCTGGCGCGAAGATCAGTTGGCGCTGCAGTCCCAATGGAAGTTGGAAAAATTCAGGTCCCAGCTCTGCATCGGAATGAAGGCATAGCCCTGCAGGCACTTGTTGGCAGCATAACGACGGTTCGGCGCAACGGCCCATACATCGGGCTGCAGTTCGGCGATCTTGGTCTGCAGTTCCTTGTAGGTAGCGTTCTGGGCAGTCACATCGGTTTCGCTGCGCGCCTTGTCGATCAGCGCGTCGATCTCCGGGTTCTGCAGCCATTCCATCGACCACCATGTGCCCGCAGCCTTGGAATGATACTGGTTGTAGAACATCGAATCCGGCGAGGGGTAGCTCGGCGAGACATTGACCTGGGTCGAGGCCGGCGTCGTTTCCGGCTTGGCGGACAGCTCGACGATGCGGTTCCACGGTTCCGGCTTGATGTCGAGCGTGATACCGATCTGCTCGAGATTGGCCTGCAGCATCAGCGCCACTTCCGCCTCGAAGGCGAGCGAGGCAACATAGCTGTTCACCAGCGTGATCTTCTGGCCGGCATATTTCGACTTGGCCAGTTCTTCCTTGGCCTTTTCGAGGTCAAAGACGCCAGGCTCGATGCTGTCGTTGTGCGCGTCCTTGAATGCGTCCGACAAGGGTCCCTTCATGTCGAAGCCCGGATAGATGACTTCCTGGATGGTCTTGTAGTCGGTTGCATAGGCGATGGCGCGGCGCACATGCACGTCGTCGGTCGGATAGACCTTGGTGTTGAGCTTGATGACAAAGCCGCCGGCGGTGCGGGTCTGGATCAGCTTGTAGCCGTCCATCTTGCTGATCGCCTCATAGGTATCGTTGCCGAGACCATGTGAGGAAAGGCCAAGCTCGCCCTTTTCGGCAAGCGCCTTGACGGTAGCGTCGTCGCTGGTCTGCACAAAGCGAACTTCGTCGATCGGCTTGCCCTTGGTCCAGCCCAGGAAATAGTCGGAATTGCGGGCGATCACCATATCGGCCGAGCGATTGTAGCTGACCAGCTTGTACGGACCGGAACCGGCCGAATGTTCACCGACATAGGTCTCGCCCCACTTGTCTTCAGCCGTGGTGTTGGCCTCGATCAGCTTCTGGTTCAAGGCCATGAAGATTGGGGTGACCGACATGAAGGGCGCAAACTGGCGTTCAAGCTTGAAGACGACCGTCACGTCGTCGGGTGTGGTGATGTTTTCCGGCTTGATCAGGCCGACGACGAGGTTGGACGGTCCCTTGTTAATACCGATCAGGCGCGTTACCGACCAGGCGATGTCGGAAGCCTTGAGCGCCGTGCCGTCCTGGAATTTCGCATCATCGCGCAGGTGGAACGTATAGGTCAGGCCGTCCGGGGAAATCTCCCAGGACTTTGCCAGATGCGGCACGATCTCGCCCGAGGGGCTGACCGTGGTCAGGCCATCATACATGTTCACGATCGCCATGTAGCCGGTATAGTCGGTGACCTTGGCCGGATCGAGTGACGAGAATATCTGCATTGTGTTGACGGCAATTGAAACCTTCTCGTCAGCGATAGCGATGGCGGACGTCAGGGACAAGCCCATGGCAGTGCCGATTGCCAGCATTGAGAGGCGCGATTTGATGGAATGCACGTTCATTCAAGTTCTCCTCTTTCGCGGGATTGTCCCCGCTTGTGTTGAAGCTGTTCAGGCAGCCTTCTGCGCGAGCGCAGGCAACGGCGAAAATGTGATTTCGGGGTAGCCGAAGGCTGCTGGACCGACGACTTCGAGCGCACGAGCGGTGCGCAGCAGGTCATGGCAGGGGATAGCAACCACCGCGACGCGCTGGCCGTAGCGCAGCATTTCCGTGGTGATCGGATAACCGTTATCGACATCGAGCAGCACGACGAGGTCGGGCACGGTCACCTCGACTTCGCCATTGCGCTGGAAGATAAGGAACTCGTTCTGGATCGCGACGCCGGCGGTCTGGCCGGTGCAGTCGTCGAAGCCGGTCAGTTCAATGTTGCCAACGGCAAAGCCGCCGCGCAGATGGCGCTTCAGATCGCTGATCTTGCCATTAAAGATGCGCCGTCCACCCTCAAGGGCACATACGGCCGCAATCGGATCTTCCTGCATCTTGCGGGCGCGGATCACCGCCTCGCCCAGCGCAATCGCCTTGGTATAGCTCTTCGGAATGCCATATTGGTGTACGAAATGTGCCTGCATCGGCGCGGTTGCCAGCATCGCGCCGCCGCCCTGCGCGACGACCAAGGCACGCGCCATGCGTTCATGCCAAACTTCCGAGACGGCGTGGCTGAAGATCACCGCATTGCCATGCAGGTCGCACATGACAGACGGTGTCGAGCTATGGCCATAGATCGAAAACGTCGTCATCTGCATTTCGGGAAAGGCTCGGCCCATGCCGTCGCAATCGAGCATCGGCAACCCGCCGAGCGCCGCCGTGACGAGCGGGTTGATGGCATTGGCGCCGCCGATTTCCTCGCACACCATGGCATCGATCGGAGCGCGGATCAGGTCTTCCATGGCCCTCAGGCAGCGCAGGCCTTCGCGGCCTTCCCGCAGACGCTCGACACCGACAACCGGCGCGCCGATGCCCCCGATCGACATGCACAAGGCATCGCCCTCGATTCGGTCGGTCGCGAGAATTCTCATCTCGTAACCTTCCTTCATCGCCTCAAGCGCCAGCAGCTTGCCCTGATAGGGGTTGCCGCCGCCGCCGGTGCCGAGAATGCCGGCACCGATTTCCAGCGCATCGAGATCTTCGACAGTCAATATGCGCAGGTCGGATTCGTTATATTTCAGCTTGCGCACGTCAACCATGATGAGCTCCCATTTCTCCGACGACTTTGACGTGGATGCGGGTGGCATTGCCCGGCAGATAGGCCAGCGGCATGTCCTCGCGTTCTATTACTTCCAGGGTTTCGGCCAGAGCCCCGGCGGCAATCGCCTTTTCGCGGGCCTCGGCTTCCGCTTCGGCCAGCACGCTTTCGCGGGTGCGGCCCTCGATCAGCGTGAAGACGCGATCCGTCTCACCGCTGATCTGCGCGATCGCCGCGCCGACAGCATTGGCGACAGCAAAGTTCTCCGGCCGGATCACCTCAAGATCGCCGATCCGGTCGGGCATCAGGATCGAACCACCGCCAACAGCAATCACCGGAACAGGGGTCGACGAAATGCGGCTGCGCTCGACGCAGGCTTCGAGCATCTGATTGATCTTGAGCATCGCTGCCGCGACCAGCCTCTGATCGAGGTTCGCAAGCAGCGTCCGATCCCCCACCATCGGCCTTGTTAGACGCCACGGCGATATCGGTTGCCGTCAGCGTCGAGCCGCCGAAGCAGATCGCATCGGTGCGAACGCGGTAGCCCACCGATTTGGGGCCGACGGTCACGCCGCTGCCTGTATTGACCACCAGCGAGCCGCCACCGAGACCGATCGAGAACACATCCGGCATGCGGAAATTGGTGCGTACTCCGCCGATATCGACAGTCGTCGAGGCCTGACGCGGGAAACCGTGCGACAGGGAGCCAACATCCGACGTGGTGCCGCCGACATCGACCACGACCGCATCCTTGATGCCAGTGAGAAAGGCCGCACCGCGCATCGAATTGGTCGGCCCCGAGGCAAATGTCAGCACCGGGAAAGACCGCACGACGTCCGCCGCCATCAACGTTCCATCATTTTGCGTAATGTAGAACGGGCATGTGATCCCGGCGGCTGACAGCGCCTGGCCGAAGGCGGTAACCGTGCGGTCGGCAAGCGACAGCAGGCTGGCATTCATGATTGCCGCACTTTCACGGGCCAGTAGGCCGTGCCGGCCGATATCCTTCGACATCACCACCGGCAGCCCCGGGCATTGCTCCTGCAGGATCTCCCTGGTGCGCCGTTCCATCGCATCATTGATGCCGCTGAACACGCAGGTTACGGCCGCAGCCTTCAGACCTTTGGAACGAATGTCCCCGGCAATGCGCACGATGGCGTCTTCGTCGAGCGGCGACAGCACACGACCGTCGAATTCATAGCCACCCTTGACCTGATAGCCATGGTTGCCGACGATATCGCGAAGGTCGTCCGGCCAGTCGACCATCGGCGGCAGGCCAGCACCAGACGGCAGCCCCAGACGGATCGCAGCGACCTCATCCATGTGGCGACGTTCGATCACCGCATTGGTGAAATGTGTTGTACCGATCATCACGGCCGCGATCGTCGCGCGGTCGATGCCCGATGCCGCGATGACCTTCTCAAGCGCCTCCAGCACGCCCGACGTCACATCCTCGGTTGTCGAAGCCTTGACCCCAGCCAGAACCGACTTCCCCTCCAGAACGACGGCATCCGTATTGGTGCCGCCTACATCTATCCCCACGCGATACACGTCAGGTCTCTCCTCATTCATGCTGTTGTCTTGACAAGGAAGCGCGTGCGCTCTTCCTCAGTAACCACGGGCTTCAGCAGCTCTTCCGCATCGGTGACGACAGGGATCGCCGCGATCAGCGCACGGGTGTATGGGTGTTTCGGGTCGGCAAAGACCTCGGGCGTGGCGCCCTCCTCGACAATCTCGCCGCGCAGCATCACCGCGATGCGCGAGCAGAAATTGCGCATCAGCGACAGGTCGTGGCTGATCATCAGATAGGTCAGGCCGAGATCCTGGCGCAATTGCACCAGAAGCTCGATCACTGTCTTTTGCACCGAAACGTCGAGTGCCGCGGTCGGCTCATCGAGGATCAGGATCTTCGGCTCGGCCGCCAGCGCGCGGGCAATCGCCACGCGCTGCTTCTGGCCACCCGACAGTTCATGCGGATATTTCGCCATATAGGATTGCGGCAGGCGCACGAGATCGAGCAATTCCGCCATCCGCGCCTCGCGCCTTTCACTGTCCATTCCGATCGAAGTCAGCGGCAGGCTCAGGGTCTGTTTGACGGTGCGCTTGGGATTAAGCGAGGTGCCGGGATTCTGGTAGACGATCTGGGTCAGGCGACGGCCTTTCCCGGGAGCTGGGGCATCAATGGCAACAGTGCCCGATGTCGCCCGCGACAGTTCCATGATAATACGGGCGACCGAGGTCTTGCCGGAACCGGATTCGCCCGCAAGACCGAATATCTCGCCCTCGCGCAGCGTCAGGTCTACATCGCGGATCGCATGGAAGCCTGGACGTTTGCCAAAGATCTTGTTCAATCCCCTGATCGTCACGATCGGCGCGCGGCCGCTTTGCGGCAGATTGGTGACGCGCGGCCCGTAAAGCGGCGGCACTGCCTCCAGTAGCGCCTGGGTATAGGCCGCTTTCGGACTGCTGAGGATCTCGGCACATGGTCCTGTCTCGACGATATCGCCGTGATGCATGACCACAACCCGGTCCGCCACCTTGCGGACAACGCCGAGATTGTGGGTGATCATCAGCAGCGCCATGTTCTCCTCTTTGACCAGAGTATTGATCAAGTTGAGGATTTCATCCTGCGTCGTAACATCGAGCGCGGTGCCCGGTTCGTCGGCGATCAGCAGCTTCGGCTGATGCAGCAGGGCAAGCCCGATGAGTACGCGCTGGCGCATGCCGCCCGACAGCTCAGACGGATAAGCATTCATCACGCGATCGGCATCTGCCAACTGGACACGGCGCAAGACCGCTTCGATCCGAATGCGGCGTTCGGCTTTCGAGGCCCGGACGCCGTTGCGTTTGTCGGCGAACCGCATCACGTCATCGAGATGCGTGCCGATCTTGAACACCGGATTAAACGACGACAGCGGGTCCTGCATGATCAGCGAAAACGCCGTGCCCTTCAAGGCTTCCCGGTCCGCCTTCGGTAAGGCCAGAATATCCTGTCCGGCAAAGCGGATCGTGCCGGAACTGATCGCCGCGTTGTTCGGCAAAGTACCAATGATCGCCTTGGCTGTCACCGACTTGCCTGATCCAGTCTCCCCGATCAGCGCAACGCGCTCGCCGGCAGCAACGTCAAAGCTTACGTTGCGCAGCACCTGTCGGCTGCGACCATAGGTAGCAAAAGAGACATTGAGCTTATCGACGCTCAGAAGAGGTTCGGCCATCTCAGTTCTCCACATCGAACATGTCGCGCAGGCCATCGCCCAGCAGGTTGAAACCGAGCGTCACGTAGAAGACCATGGCGCCCGGGCAGAGCACTTCCCACCAGAAGTCCGGCATGAACTGGCGACCGTCCGCGACCATGGAACCGAGGTCGGGCGTCGGCGGCTTGACGCCGAAACCGAGGAAGCTGAGCGTCGCGCCGAACAGGATGACGAAGGCCGCATCAAGCGTGGTTTTCACCGAGATCACCGCCATGCAATTGGGCAGGATTTCGCGGAACAGGATATGAAGCGGTCCGGCACCGGCCAGGCGTGCTGCCTCGATGTAGTCTTCGGACGCGATCGACTTGGAGACCGAGTAGATCAGCCGCGCATGCCAGGTCCACCACAGCAGCGTGATCGCGATCATCGCATTGGTCAGCGTCGGCTCAAGCAGGTTGGACACGGCAAGCGCCATGACCAGCGGCGGCATGGCCAGCATCACATTCGTCAGGCCGGTGATCAGCTTTTCCACCCAGCCGCCGAAATATCCGGCAATCAGGCCCAGTACCGTGCCGACCGGCACCGAAATCCCGAGAACGCCGATCACCAGCAGCAGCGAAACCCGAAGGCCAAACACCGTGCGCGAAAAGATATCGCGGCCGGCCTTGTCGGTGCCGAACCAGTGGCTGGCATCCGGCGGCAGATGCCGGGCGCGGAAGTCGACCACCGCGCCGACATGCTTCGGATAGGGTGTCAGCCAGGGTGCGAACACGGCAAGGATAACGATCGATATCAGGATCAGTGAGCCGATCACCGCCGCCGGATTGCGGCTGAACCGGTACCACATCATGTAGCCGGAGCTGAGGCCGCGGTCGGAAGCGTCAAGCATTTTCATGTCGGCCATCAGCGTGCCTCCTTGCGGCGCAGTCGTGGGTCGATGATCGAGATCACGACGTCGACGATCAGGTTGGCTATGATGAAGAACAGCCCGGCGACAAGCACCACGGCGGTGACCGCATTCAGGTCCTTCTGTAGGATCGAGGTCAGGCCATAGGAGGCGAAACCACCCCAAGCAAAGATCATCTCAATGACGAAGGCATTGCCGATCAGCGACGCGAACTCGAGCCCCATGATCGTCAGCGGCGCAATCGACGACAGCTTCAGCAGATACCGGAAGATGATGACGCGCTCCGGCACGCCGAAGCTCTTCAGCGTCAGAACATGGTCCTTGCGCTGGTTCTCCAGCATCGAGGAGCGGGTGATACGGGTGATCTGGCCGATCCCGGCCATCGACAACGCAAAGGCCGGCAGTGCGAGATGCTTCAGGGCATTTAACACCACGTCAAACCGTCCGGCCAGCATGCCGTCAATCAACAGAAAGCCGGTCGGGCCGCCCTGCCAGGCCAGACCATGGTCGAGCCGGCCGATGATCGGCCAATCGGTCAGATAGCGGGCAGCAACCAGCTGCATGGTAATGGCAAACAGGAAGCTCGGGATCGTGACCCCGGTGAGCGACAGGAAGCGACCGACATAGTCGAAGCTCCGGTTGCGGTAATGCGCCGTGATCACGCCAAGCGGAATGGCCACGGCGAACATGAAGATGACAGAGACCAGAACCAGTTCGACCGTCGCCGGCACGGTCTGCGCCAGGTCCGTCGTCACCGGGCGCTGCGACACCAACGACATCCCGAGATCGCCATGCAGCGCCTTGTTGGCATAGCTGAGATATTGCACCGGCAACGGCCGATCGAGTCCCATCTGCTGGCGCAATGCCTCGACCTGTTCCTGGGTCGCGGCAGGACCGAGTGCCATGCGCGCCGGATCACCTGGTACAACCCGAGCCAGAACAAAAATCATGATGGAAAGGGCGATCATGACGAGCACGAACATGCCAAGCCGGGTCAGTATCGCGACCAACGGATGTTGCTGCATCGGCGGGGTGTTTCCTTGTGCATCAGCTGCCTAAGGCCCGAACATCCGCCTATGTCGCCATGCGAGCAACCGCCGAAAGGTATAGTTTTTTGACAACAAGGTATAGGTCACGGTCGATTTTTCAGCTATAGAACCGGCATGATCAAGGTCCTGCCCCGCCCGCGCCTGCGTGATCGCGTTGCCCGTGAAACCGCGGGCGTAGTCTTCCTGCGTGCACCGGCCGGCGCGGGGAAAACCACCCTCCTTCTCATGGTTGCCGAAACCCTGGACAAGCCCGTCTGCACCGCATTGCAGCCCCGCCTCGATGACGTACATGGGCGTTGTCTGCTCTGGGACGTGCCAGCCTCGGCCAGATCCGCCCGGATTGCCGCACAGGTGCTCGACGCGGTCGATATCGTTGTCGTTGCCTGCCGTCCGGACCAGCGCATCGCCGGGCTTGCGCGGCAGATCCTGCATCGCGGTTCAGTAGTGATCGATGCCGCGGATCTATCCTTCACCGCAGACGAACTGGTGGACCTGCCCGGCAAAAATGCGCAACATCTGCTGCAGGGCTATGCCGGATGGCCGGCCTTCCTGCCGCTCGCCGCCGCCCCCGACGACCGTGTCTGCATCGACTATCTGCGCGAAACCATTCTCAGTCATCTGTCTCCAGGACAGACCACCACCCTGGCCATCTGGCTCGAGGCCCCATCGCCCGACCCGCAATGGGCCAGCATCCTGCCGCCCTACCTCGCCCTGGCGCCCGAGCAGCATCCGGAGCTCCTGCGCCTGCTGAACACCGCAGTACTTGAGCGTCTGGCGATCTTCGAGGCCGAAGGCGCAGTCGTCGAAATTGCGACCGCCCGCGAACAGGCCGGACGCTCACTTAATGCCATGGCCCTGTTGCTTGATCATGGACACGAAGTCCATGCTGCCCAGATCCTCGAGCGTGCGCATGGACGCGAACTAATCTACCGCAGCAGCTTGGATGCCTTCCAGAACATTATCATGCGTTTTTCGCACGAGATGATCGCAACCAACGAGACCGTGCTGCTGGCCGTCACCCGGACCCTTCTCAAGCAGGGCGAATTGCAACGCGTCCGCCATCTGCTGGCTCGACATTTCGGGTCGGACTATCTCGATCCGCTGAAGGCGCTGGCGCGCGGCTCGCGCTTTTCCTTCTCCGCCCGAACCTTCAGGCTCAACATGATGATCGGCGAGGATCTGACGCCCAGTGATGCGATGATCAACCGGCTCGGCGAGTTCATGGCCGACTATCCGCTTGGCGACCACGTGAAATGGGCCGCCTACTACAATGCCCTCCTGGAATTCGAGATCCGCCGGCGCAATTTTCGCGAGGCCGAGGCGGCGGCAGCACGCGCCTTGATCTATCTAGGCAAGATGGGCGGCCAGCCGCTGCTGGAATTTTTCATCCATCTGCATCAGACAGTACTGCGCCTGATAAGCGGCGACACCCTTCTGGCCCGTCGCGCTGCCAAGGATGCGCGCAGCAAGCTCGAGCAGGTCCCGCATGATGCGAAACCGGAATTCCGCATGTTACGCTTGGCCGAAGCCTGCATAGCCTACGAGGCTGGTCGTCCACATGACCTCGTCGATTTTGTCCAGACAGACTTCGACAATTTCTCGGCTGCCGAAATCTGGCCGAGCCTGATGCAGTTCGCCCTGCATTATGCCTCGCAGGTTCTCGCTGATCACTTCCCGATGACCATCCGTCCGGGCTTCCTCGACGGGTTGTGGATCCATCTGTCTGAGCGGCTGCAATTTCATGCGATGATGGAAGTCCGCACCGCCATCGCCTACCAGAACGTCAATCGCTGGGTAGACGCGCAGTCCACCCTGACGGCGATCCGCATGCCGATGGGACGAAACTGGGTGGAGAGCGCCACAGACGAACTGGCACGGCTCACCCGCCGTGACGACATTTCCTACGCCATGGCCTGGATCCGCGATGCAGTCCATCTCTGGACGCCGCGCTCCTATCTGCCGCGCCAGATCGATGCCTTGATCAGCAATCCCTATGTGACGAACCGGGAGAAAGTGGCCCTGCTTCTCTGGTACAGCTATACCGCCCATCAGCGAGGTGATAGCGCCACCGCACGGTCGCGCCTTCTGTCGGCGCTTGAGATGTCGACCCGTCTCGGCTGTAACGGCGTCCTGTCAGAGGAACGCATCTTTCTGTCCCCGCTTCTCAACGATCAGCGCATCCGCAGCTTCATTGAGACCTCCTCGGATGTGCGCGTCGCTTTGTCGATTTTCGCCGCATCGGTCAACTCGCCGCAGGCGCGTGCGCTCAATGGCGGCCTGTCGCAGCGGGAAACCCAGATGCTGCAGCTGATCGCCAGCGGCATGCCGAACAAGCGCATTGCCAGCACCCTCAACATTTCCGAGGTGACGGTAAAGTTCCACCTCGGCAACCTGTTTCGCAAACTCGACTGCAAACGCCGCGCCGAAGCAATCCGCGCCGCGACTGCCCTTGGCTGGCTCTGAGTGCCGCAACGTCGCCCGGATCACGCACTGAAGCTGACGGAGGCATGGACACATGGACGTCACGACGAGGGAAACCCGACGCCGGCTCGTTGGACAGTGGATGTGCTTCAGAAGCCCATGAACCCCTCGCAGTCAGCCAGCCTTGGGGCCGTCTTCAGCGTCTCCACATCGACAATGGGAACCCCGAAAACCGGGTCGCCCCCAAAGATCTCCTCGATCACGGCTGCCACCTGCAGGACGCCGGCGTCATCATGCCGACGGCCGACGATCTGCAGGCCGAAGGGCATGCCGAGCGCGTCCCGTCCGACGGGGATGGTGATCGACGGATGACCGGCCAGCGTCGAGGCATAGGCCATGGCCAGCCAATGATAGTAGTTTTTCGTCGGTTGCCCCTCGATCTCGGTCGGAAAAAGCTCGTGCCAGTCGCGTGGACTGATGGTCACGGCCGGGCAAAGCACATAATCTTGGCCTTCGAAAAACCGCTGCCAGTCGCGATAGAACCGGCCCTGTTTCACCAGCGCATCGGCAACATCGAGCGGGCCATAGCTTAGGCCCTCCTCGACATTGGCGCGGACATTCGGGCCGATCTTGTCCGGATGGGTCTGCAGCAGCGAGTGGTGCAGACCGAGAAACATCACGCCGCGCAGGACGGAAAAGATGCGATCGGCATCGGTGCAATC
>NZ_AHZC01000433.1 GCF_000247475.1 Rhizobium sp. PDO1-076
ATCAGTAAGCCTGAAATGAATGGAAGTATGTCGCGGTAAATCACCGCTCATGCTTCAAAATGCAGCTGTCCTTGCTGCAGATCCGGACCGGATCTGTGGATCAAATCATATGATCGTAGAAGCGTTAAAGTTGTAGCGCTAGTAACACCCTGTTCGGGCAGCGTTCCCTATCTCCAAATTCCGGACATGCAATGCCTCCTTAATACATGCATTCATGCAATATTATTAGCACCTTAATCAGCAATCATGAAAAGCCAACGGGAAATCCGAATCGTTTGCAACCACATCTTGGACGATTTGTGAGAGCAAATCTACCAACAACCAATAGTTACAAAAACACGTGTTCAAACGCAATGCGGCAACCAAATTAGTGTAAAGACAAAGCTAAAATTGCCTTGCAAAATACAGATCTCCAAACGCAAAAGACACCCCCATCAGATGGGAGCGGCGATTGACTTAAGTGTCGTTGGCTGCGGGGATTGCCTTCAAATCTCTACAGTCAGCAAATGTCGGTCTCGGTCAAAACCTGCCCGAGGATGACGGTGGGCGGGGGATGGTCCGGCCCGTGTTTGTCGTCATGTTCGGGCTTGGCCAGAGGATAGTCGTCCGGTTCCATTTGAGGCGGCGGCGCGGCCGAGAACGTTCAGCTTGGACCATGATTGCAGAGGTTCGAATGCATTCAGGACGTCGATTTTCGAATGCGTAAAACGTGAAACGACCGCTAATGAACCGGCACGCTAGGAAAATGTCTCTGTAAAACGGTCGATGCGAAAGTCGTGCAGCGGCACTTCGGTCTGGCCGGTGGCGATAAGTTCGGCCATCATGTCGCCGACGCCGGGGCCGAGCTGAAAGCCGTGTCCCGAGAAACCGAAGGCGTGGAAGAGACCGGGCGTGGTCGCCGACGGTCCCATGATTGGCAGACCGTCTGCCACATAGCCCTCGCAGCCGGACCAGGTCCGGATGACGGAAACCTTCGCCAGCGCTGGCAGGAGCGGCAGGAGTTTGCGAAGCTGAAGCGACAGTCGGGCCGGATCGGCCTTTGCGTGGCCGGGCTCAAGCGCGACCTCTGTGCGTACGACGCCCCCGCCGAACACGATATTGCCGCGCTCGACCTGACGGAAATAGCCCTCGATGCCATCGCCGCCCCAGGCGCCGACGACCGGCAGGATGCGGTACGGCAGCGGTTCCGTGACGCCCATTTGCGGACCGCTGGCCTCGATCGGCACGGCTTCGCCGAACCGGGCGGCGATCTGCGCGCCCCAGGCGCCGGCGGTGTTGAGCAGGACATCTGCGCTGAACGAACCTTTGGAGCTCTTTACTTCGAACCCGAAGGCCGTTTTCGAAACCGCGCCGACCTCGACCTGCTCGACAATCTCGGCGCCGAGGCGCGCTGCTGCGGCGGCAAAGGCGGGTGTGATCAGCCGGGGATTGCCGCTGCCGTCCTCGGGTGAGAAGGAGGCGCCGATGGCATCCGGCCCGACACCTGGAAAACGGGCACGCACGTCGCGCATGTCCAGCTCGTCGAGGGCCAGTCCCCAGGGCCCGGCTGCCTCGATAAACGAGCGCATGGAGGCAAGCCCCCTTTGACCGAAGACGAGGCGCAGGTGGCCGGTTACGCGAAACTCGACATCCTGTCCCAGTATCGCTTCAGCCTTGCGCCAGAGTGACAGCGAGCGGTGCGCCAACGGCAGCTGCGGCAGATAGCGGCCGCTGCGGCGGATGTTGCCGAAGGACGCCACGGTCGCTCCGCTGCCGACGCGGTTGCGCTCGACAAGTGTCACCTTCAACCCGCGCCTCGCGAGAAAATAGGCCGAGGCGGTCCCCATCAGCCCGCCGCCAAGCACGATGACCTTCACGCGATATTCCTCCGGTTCGATGCACTCCCCCGATTGTGTGTGCGAGGGCGCCGGCAAGTCAAAGTCGGGATTGCATGCCGCCCATAAGTGCGACCTATGGGGCATCCCGCATAAGCGGGACTTATGGTTGCCCGCCATTTCGCTCTTGGACCTTTGCCATCAAGCCGTGCCAGCTTTGGGAAAGAGCAGCGAAAGGAACGGGCATGACGAGCGCCACGAGTGCAACCTTGACAGAATCGGCCGGTGGCGAGGACTGGAAGGTGGGGGTCGATATCGGCGGAACCTTCATCGATTTCTGTGCGCTGGAGGCAAGATCCGGCCGTGTCGCCTCACTGAAAGTCCTGACGACACCCGACGATCCGGGGGCCGAACTGATGACCGGTTTGACGCTTCTGGCTGAACGGGAGGGCCTGGACCCGGCAACGATCAGCCGCTTCGTGCATGGCACGACGGTCGGCATCAACACCGTCATCCAGCGGCGTGGCGTCTCGCTTGCGCTTCTGACCAATGCCGGCTTCGAGGATGTCATCGAGCTGGCGCGCCTGAGAATGCCTGATGTTTATTCGCTGTTCTGCGCCCGTCCGGAACAGCTCATTGCCCGCGACATGGTCTTCGGCATCCCGGCGCGGCTGCGTGCCGACGGCAGCGAGGCCCGCGCGCCGGACATGGCTGCGGTCGCAGAGGCCGTCACGGCGGCGAGGGCAGGCGGGGCTGAAGGCATCATCGTCTCCTTCCTGCATGCCTGGCGCAACTCCGCCCAGGAGGCTGCCGTCAAGCAGGAGACTGAAAGGCTTGCCCCCGATCTGTTCGTCTTCACGTCGTCGGAAGTCTGGCCGGTGATCCGCGAATACGAGCGCACCACGACGACGATCCTGAACGGCTATGTTCATCCCCGCATTTCCGGATATCTGACCGCTCTCGAAGACAGGCTGACATCGCGCGGCGTCACGGCGCCGGCCCTTTTGACCAAATCGAACGGCGGGCTGATGAATGCGGCCGAGGGCAAGCGGTCCTGCGTGCAGATGCTGCTCTCCGGAACCGCCTCTGGCGTGATCGGAGCGGCATGGCTTGCAAGGCGCGCCGGCGAACGACAGGTCCTGACCCTCGACATCGGCGGCACCTCGGCAGACTTTGCGCTGATCATCGACGGCGAGCCGCAATTCGGCACCGGCGAACTGATCGGCGAGTTTCCGCTGCATATTCCCTCGATCTCGGTCAGCTCGATCGGCATCGGCGGCGGCTCGATCGCCAGCGTCGATCAACATGGCGTGCTGCGGGTCGGTCCGGAATCGGCGGGGTCCATACCCGGCCCCGCCTGCTACGGCCGCGGCGGCAGCGAACCGACGGTCACGGATGCCATGGCGGTCTGCGGCTGGCTCGGGCACAGCGAGATGGCCTATGGCCAGCTGCAGATCGACGTGAGCCTGGCGCATGCGGCTGTCGGTAAGCTTGCCGCCCGGCTTGGCCGCCCGGTGGAAGCGACAGCCCAGGCGATCCTCGACGTGGCCATCTCGGAAATGTTCGTTGAGGTGGAAAAACTTGCCTCACGTTCGGGCGTGGACCTCCGGGACTTCACGCTGATGCCCTTTGGCGGCGGTGGCCCGATGCTGGGCGCGTTCCTTGCGCGCGAGTTTGGCATGGCGAAGGTCATCGCGCCGCCGCGCCCCGGTGTCGTCTCGGCGCTGGGCGGGCTGGTCGCGGATCTGCGCGGTGACTTCATCCGCACCGTGTTTGTCCATCTTGTCGAAGAGGCGGTTCCGGTGCTGCGCGAAGCCCTGGAGGCCCTGGTCGCCGACGGCTGGGCCTGGCTTGCCGCACAGGGACACGACGGTCCCGCCGACCTCCGGATCTCGGCCGATATGCGCTATCTCGGGCAGAGCTTCGAAATCGAAGTGCCGATCGAGCCAGTCTGGATCCAGGAGGATCGTCGTTCCGCCATGGAGGCGGCGTTCCATGCCATGCATGCGCAACTCTACGACTTTTCCGATCCGCAGGGCGAGGTCGAACTCGTCAACCTTCGGCTCTCGGCGATCGGTGCCGGACCTGTCCTTGAGTTTCCGGTGTCGGAGAAGGAGGAGCCGTCTGCTGCTTCGCCCGAACGATTGATCCCGGTCTATATCGGCAGCGCTGTCGAGGACATTGGCCTCTTTCGCCGCGGCGCGCTTAACGCCGGCGATTACTTCAATGGCCCCGCGGTGGTGGCACAGGACGACACGACTTTTGCCATTCCCGCCGGCACGGACGCGCACGTTGACCGCCACTTAAACATTCACCTCACCTTTGCGGAGTAACGCCATGTTCGACCAGACCAATTTGCGTGTCTTTGCAAACCATGTGCGGGCGGCGGCCGAAAACATGGCCTATACGCTGCAGCGCACCGCGCATTCTGCCTTCGTCAAGGAAACGGAGGACTTCACCGTCATGCTGATGAACCGCAGAGGCGAGACGTTCGGGGTGCCGATGGGGCTCGGCGCCACCTGGTATCCGGGCCTCACCTGGGGAAGGGTGATCGATATGGTCGGGGATTATCGGCCGGGCGATGTCGCCTTCACCAACGATCCCTATTCCGGCCATGTCGCAACCCATGCGCCGGACACCCATCTCTGGAAGCCCGTCTTTCATGATGGCGAGATCATCGCCTGGACCGGCGGCCATATCCACAATACCGACATGGGCGGTGCGGTGCCTGCCTCGCTGTCGCGGGCCCTGACGGAGATCCATCAGGAGGGTATCCGCTTTCCGCCGATGAAGCTGGTGCGGGATGGGGTCTTCGACGAGACCATCCTGAGCATCATGACGACCAACGTGCGCAAGCCGGATCTCAATCTCGGCGACATCAAGGCGCTGGTCGGCGCCCTCAACACAGGCGAGCGCAAGATCCTCGCCATGGTGCAGAAGTTCGGAAAACAGGCCTTTCTCGACGGCGCTGAGGCGCTTCTCGATCATGCCGAGGCGCAGGCGCGGGCCATCCTGCGCTCTATGCCGGACGGAACCTGGGAGTTCGTCGACTATGCCGACGAGGATTCGGTCGAGCCCAATCCCTGCCGCCTGAAGCTGACATTGACCATCAGGGGTGACGAGGCGGTGCTCGATTTCACCGGCTCCGATCCGCAGCTCGGCTCCTCGCTCAACGTGCCTTCCGGCGGTGATCCACGCCATACGATGCTGCTGGTCGGCGTCTATTACGTCCTTTACACCCTGAACCCGAACATTCTGCTGAATACCGGGCTCACGCGCCCGTTCACCTGCATCGCGCCTAAGGGCAGCGTCCTCAATCCCGTGCATCCGGCAGCCGTCGGCATGCGGTCGCTCACCTGCGCGCGGCTCAGGTCAGTTATCTTCGGCGCGTTCAGCCAGGCCGTGCCGGAGCGCCTGCCGGCGGCCCCTGCGGGTAACAATTGCATCGTCAATGTGATGACGACGGATGAGAGAACGGGTCGCACAGTGCTGGCGGCGGTCAACCCGGTGGTCGGCGGCGGCGGCGGTATGCCGCATCGCGATGGCACCAATGGCTCGGGCGCGGATGCCGCCTACCTGAAGAATACCCCGATCGAGATCACCGAGACGGAGTTGCCGATCGAGTTCCTGCGCTATGGACTGGCGCGCGACAGCGGCGGGGCGGGGCGCTGGCGAGGCGGTCTGGCCACGGAAATGGCCTTCCGGGTCTTTGCGCCGGGCAGCCGGATCACCGCACGCAATCGCGATCGCAGCTTCTTTCGTCCATGGGGAGTGCTCGGCGGCCGCGCCGCCGGCCTGTCCGACATGGTGCTCAATCCCGGAACGGATCGCTTCCTGCGGCCAGGCAATATCGACACGGCAGTCCTGCAGCCGGGCGATGTGCTGGAAATCCGCTCGGCCGGCGGCGGCGGGCGCGGCAATCCGCTTGAGCGCGAGATCTGGCGCGTGGCACGGGACGTGCAGCGCGGCTATGTTTCGGTCGATGCCGCTGAACGGGATTACGGGGTCGTGATCCGTCAGGGTGTCGTTGACGAGGCTGCGACGGCGGGCCTTCGGTCCCTGGCGGCCGCACCTGCCGCACATTTCCACTTCGGTCCCGAACGCGAGGGTTACGAGGCGCAGTGGACGCCCGCCGCCTATGCCCTGTTGACGGATATCCTTGCCGGGCTTCCGATCCATTGGCGGTTTTTTGCCAAGACGGAAATCTTCCGGCGCATGAAGGACAGGGTCGGACATGACGGCGTCGCGGCGGCCTTTGCGCAAGTGCTTACACGGTTTCCAGACATGCCCGAGCCGGCTCCGGCGATCCGGTTGGCCGCCGAATGAAGCCCGAAACGCAACAGGACCATGGCGGCGGCCGGATCGTCCGGCTTGCGGAGATTGGAAGGCCATCGGTCCGCTTTGTCCTCAATGGCGTCGTGTGCGAGGCACTGGCCGGCGACACGGTGCTGACGGCCATTCTGGTTCGCACTCCGGCGCTGCGCCGCTCGGAGTTCGGGCCAGAGTTTCGCGCTGGCTTTTGCCTGATGGGCGCCTGTCAGGACTGCTGGATCTGGCAGGAGGAGGGCACGCGGCTCAGGGCTTGCTCCACCCCAGTTGCCGAGGGAATGCGTCTTTCGACAGAGGCGCCGGAGGGCTGGCCATGACCTTGGCGCAGGGACCAACAGTGGTGGTTGTGGGCGCTGGACCCGCCGGCATCCGCGCCGCAGAAGTGCTTGTTGCCGCCGGTCTCCGGCCGGTCGTCCTCGACGAAGGGCAAAGGGCCGGTGGGCAGATCTATCGCCGCCCGCCGCTTGGTTTCACGCGGGTGCCGGAAACGCTCTATGGGCCGAATGCCGGCAAGGCGCGCGCCTTGCATGCGCTGTTCGATGCCATGGTGAGAGGCGGCCAGGTTGACTACCATCCATTGAGCTCTGCCGTTGCGGTCGCCGACGGTGTGCTTCATGCCCTGACGCCTGCGGGTCACCGGACCTTTGCCTATGACCGCCTGATCCTGGCGACAGGCGCCACCGACCGGCTGGTGCCGGTGCCGGGCTGGCAGTCAGCCGGTGTCTACAGTCTGGGCGCGGCGCAGATCGCGTTGAAGGCGCAGGGCGTGGCACTCGGACGACAGATCGTGCTTGCCGGTTCCGGACCGCTCCTGACATTGGTAGCGTGCCAGTTGCTGAAGGCCGGCGCGGACGTTTCGGCCGTGCTCGACACAGCACCGCTCTCCGCGCAGCTGACGGCTTTGCCGGGCATGCTGGCGCGGCCCGTGCTGGTGCTCAGGGGGTTGCGCATGCGCCTGCGGCTCGGCCGGCGCTACCATGCCGGAGTTACCCTGGATGGCATCGATTGCAATGAGCGCGGCCCAACCGCGATGCGTTGGCGCGATGCTCAGGGCAGATCCCACGTAACCACTTGCGACATGGTGGGTCTCGGCTGGCACCTGCGCGCCGAGACGCAGCTTGCCGGGCTCGCCGGATGCGCCTTCGACTACGACGAGGGCTGGGCGCAATGGCTGCCGCGAATCGACAGGCTGGGCCGCGCGGCGGAGGGTCTGTACCTTGCCGGCGATGCTGTGAGAATCCTGGGGGCAGACGGGGCTGAACTTGCCGGACGGCTGGCGGCAGTTGCTTGTCTCACCGATATCGGGTTTCCTGCGCCGGATGTAACGTCAGACCTGCGCCGGCTGGCACGCTGCGAACGTTTCGCGCGCGGGCTGGCCCGGGCCTTTCCCTGGCCTCGCGCCATGGTCCGCGCCATCCCTGATGAAACGATTGTCTGCCGCTGCGACGGCACGACGGCCGGGGAGGTGCGCCATACGACCACAAACAACGGCGCGGAGGCCAACCGGGTGAAATCGCTTGCCCGCCTCGGCATGGGCCGCTGTCAGGGCCGTTATTGTCAATTGGCTGGCGCCGAACTGATTGCCTCGCGGGGCGGCATTTCGGTCTGCGAGGCCGGGCGCCTGCGCGAACAGGCCCCGGTGCGCCCCGTCCCGATCGGGGCATGGATCGGTGAGGAATTGATCGCCAAAAAAGCCGCGGGCATACCTTAACTTGTCGGGTGGTCGATTTGCAGGACCTTCAGGCAGGCATTGCGCAGGCAATCTCGCATGATGGCGTGATTTGGCGTGAGCGGCCTGTCCTTGCTGGTGAGAAGGGCCACAGGGACCGTTAGCCTGGGCAGGAACGTCCGGCGGACGAGACCCGGAAACTGTTCCCAGGGCAAGAGACCGTCGACGATTGCGACGCCGAAGCCATCGCGCACGAAAGGCAGCGCAGTGATGGAGATGTCGATCTCGATGACCGGGTTGAACGCATTGTTTTCCGCCTCTGCGGCGCTTGCGAGTAGCTGTCCGGGAAGCGTATCGATGCGGTAGGAAATCAGCGGTTCGTTCTGAATGTCGGCAAAACCGATTGCGTCCTTGCCAGCCAGGCGATGGTCGTCGGGCATGATGCAGATCAACGCGGCATTGCCGAGCGTCTCCACCTGGATTCCGTGTTGAGGAGTATTGTTCATCACGATGCCGATGGGGGCGTCACCGCTTCGCACCATCTCGACGACATTGTCGAGCGGGGCGATCAGCGAGCGTACGACAATCTCGGGATGGACTTCGCGGAAGGCTGAGAATGCTTTTGGCACGATCGCCATTGCCGGCGGTGCGGAGGCAGCGATCCGGATCAGGCCAGTGCGGCCGAAGCGCATGTCAGTCGTTCGCCGTCGCAGTGCGCCGATCTCGGCAAATATGCGTTCGGCTTCGGGATAGAGTTCTTCTGCCTCCTGCGTCGGAACCAGTTTTCCTTTCAGACGGGTGAACAGTTTGAAGCCGAGTTGATCCTCCGTGTGCATGAGGATCTGGCTCAGCGCCGGTTGCGAGATGTTGAGCATCTGCGCGGCGCCCGTCACCGTTCCACAACGCATGACCATGCAGAAGACTTCGAGCTGTCGGGCTTGCATCGAGATCTCCTGTTTGTCCGGCGGACTAACCGCAGGGCAGCCTAGCGCCAAATGCAGTGTTTCAAAAGTCTGCCACTTTGCCCCATGCGGATTGCGAGAATCGGTTGAGATGATACGGGCGCGGATCAACCAGCGGGTCCGCTCCCGTGACGATGTCGGCGATCAGATGACCTGCGCCGGGGCCGATGCCGAAGCCGTGGCCACTGAATCCGGCGGCCAGGATGAAGCCGGGAACGGATGGCGTCTCCCCGATAGCGGGCACGCCGTCTGGGGTGGAATCGATATAGCCGGCCCAGCTGGCAGCGATGCGGCGATCCTTCAATGCGGGCAGCAGTTCTGTGGCGCGCTCGTAGGTCAGCCGGATCGTGCCGCGATCGACGGCCGGATCGAGGATCCGCATGTGTTCCATCGGGGTCGGACGGTCGAGCCGCCAGCGCGAGAGGCTCTCATGGCCGCTGCGCACGCCCTCGAGGCCGCCCGGCGAGAGGGAACGCCAGCGGCGCAGGAACATCGGCAGGAATTGCGGTGCAAAGCGGACCTGTTGTGGGGTGGGGTCGACCCGGCCACGGCCGCTGATGGCAAGCGTATGACCACCGTCGCCCCGGCGGGTCACCGAGACACCGGCGGTATGCAGCGCATCGGGCAGCACGGCTTCGCCCGGAGCGACCGAAAGGATCGAGGATCGGATGGACGCCTGGGGAAACCGGATGCCGAGCTGGCGGCAGAAGGAGGAGGCCCAGGCGCCGCCGGAAAGGATCGCCGTGCTGGTGCGGATCGTCCCATGCTCGGTGACCACGGCTGAAAGCCGGCCGCCTTCGGTCTCGATGCCGCGTGCGGCGCAGTTTTGAAGCACTGTCCCGCCGAGCTTGATGATGGCGCGCGCCACGGCCGGCGCGGCGCGCGACGGATCGGCTGTCCCGTCACTCGGCGAAAACACGCCACCCTTCCAGGCACGGCCTGTCGCTACTCCTCGTTCGGCGGCAGCAACGCTGTCCAGCATATGGGTCGTGACCCCGACGGTGCGGGCGAAGTCCCGCCACCGTGCCCAGCCGGCCAGTTCCTCCTCACTGTTGCTCAGGTAAAGGAGCCCGCAGCGGCGAAAGCCGGTGTCTTCCCCGCTGTCCTGACCGAACTGTTCCCAGAGATCGAGGCTCTTGGTCGCCATGGGCAGTTCACGGGCGTCGCGGTTCTGCTGGCGGCACCAGCCCCAATTGCGGCTCGACTGTTCGGCGCCGACGCGGCCCTTCTCAAGCAGGACGACCTTCAGGCCTCTTCTTGCGAGATAATAAGCGGCAAAGACGCCAACAATGCCGGCTCCGATGATGACGGCATCGGCCGAGCGGGGGAATTCATCTGGGCTTTCCACGAGCATTAGCGGCGCTGGCATGGGTGTCGGTCTCCTTGTCGCGCAACCAGCATAACGGCTCGTCCCTGCCGAGGCTGCCGCACATATGCATTGGGCAGCAGAAGATTCCGTAGCATTGCATCAATGCCGACGATCGTGCGGGAAGCCTCTGGCCAGAATGGAATAGACAAGCTTCGCCATGGTGTTAAGCTCGGTCAAAGATTTCCGCAGCATATAATTCCGCCGGCTGTTCGGCGCTTTTCGGAGAGACAGGCAGATGAAACTCGACAGGATCGACATCAAGATTCTCTATGAGCTGCAGAAAAACGGCCGCATCACCAATGTCGAGCTTGCCGAACTGGTCAACCTGTCGCCCAGCCCCTGTCTGATGCGCGTCAAGAAGCTTCAGCAGGAGGGCTACATCGTCGGCTATTCCGCGCAGGTCAATATTGGCAAGCTCGGCCAGACTCTCACCGTATTTACCGAAGTTACCTTGAAGAACCACCGCCAGATCGACTTTGCCCGGTTCCTGGCCGTCGTGGAGAAGATCGATCAAGTGATCGAATGCCATCTCGTGTCGGGCGGCTATGACTATCTCATCAAGTTCGTCACCGCCGGCATCGGCGAGTATCAGGGGATCATGGAACGGCTGACCGACATGGATATCGGTATCGACAAATATTTCAGCTTCGTCGTGCTGAAGTCGCCGATCGTCAAGGCGCATATGCCCCTGACCAGCCTGTTCCCGCTTTAGGGTTCTCCGGTCGGTGGTGTCGACAATGGCCGCTGTCAGCTGTGGCCGTAGGTCCTGACCAGTTCCGGATCAAGCTCCAGAGAATCCAGCCAGCCCGGATCGAGTTTCGGAACGGAAGAGAACAGCAGTTTCGCATAGGGATGTTGCGGTGCCTTCAGCTGTGCTGGCGTGATCTCTTCGACCTTGCGGCCGCCATACATCACGACGATCTCGTCGCAGATTGCCTCGACGACCGACAGATCGTGGCTGATGAAGATGTAGGACAGCGAAAGGTCGCGCTGCAATTCCTTGAGAAGATCGATGATGGCTGCTGCGACCACGGTATCCAGAGCCGATGTGATCTCATCGCAAATAATGAGCTTCGGTTCTGCGGCGAGTGCGCGCGCGAAGTTGATGCGTTGTTTCTGCCCGCCGGAAAGCTCTTGCGGCCGCCGGTGGCGAAGCGACTTTGGCAGGTGCACCATGTCGAGCAACTGGTCGATGCGGGCGTCTCGCTGTTTGCCTTTCATGCCGTGATAGAATGTGAGCGGCCGGCCGAGGATCTCTTCGATCGATTTTTCCGGATTGAGCGCTGTGTCGGCATATTGGAAAACGATCTGCATTTCGCGCAATTGATCGCGGCTGCGCTGCCGTACCGTGCCTGCAAGCTCTCGGCTGTCGAAGATAAGGTTGCCGGCAAATGGCGGCAGAATGCCGGCAATGGCCCGTGCAAATGTGGATTTTCCGCAACCGGATTCGCCGATGATGCCGAGGTTGCGGCCCTTTTCCACCGTCAGGCTTACGTCCTGCACCGCACGGACCAGTGGCAACCGGTCCGCCTGGATCGGACCGTAGCCGGCAAACAGGCCATTGACTTCGAGAAGGACTTCCCTGTCTTTCACCACAATCTCATTGCCACGCGGCTTGGGCTCGAACGCGGCCAGCAGTTCGCGCGTATAGGGATGCTGGGCACGCGACAGAATGTCAGCCGTTGAGCCCACTTCCTGTACTTCGCCGTTGCGCAGAACCACAATGCGATCAGCGATCTGTGCAACGACGGCAAGATCGTGCGACACGTAAACACCCGAAATGCCGCCCGCCTTCATTACCGACTTGAAGGCGCGCAGCACCTCGATCTGGGTGGTGACATCGAGGGCAGTGGTCGGCTCGTCGAAGATGACAAGCTTGGGGTCGCCGATGAGTGCCATGGCCGCTGAAAGGCGTTGCAGTTGGCCCCCGGAAACCTGGTGGGGATAGCGGCTCCCGATCGTCTCGGGATTGGGCAGCGATAGGGCACGAAACAGCTCGATCGCCTTTTGTTTCGCTTGTTCGACCGGCATCAGTTGGTGAATACGGGTGACTTCGATCACCTGGTCGATGATGCGCTTTGCAGGGTTGAATGCCGCCGCAGCGGACTGCGGGACATAGGCGACCTCGGTGCCACGGATGCCGGCGCGTTCACGTTCGCTCAGCGTCACCATGTCCTTGCCGGCGATCCGGACACTGCCGCCGGAAATGCGGCAACCGGAGCGGGTGTAGCCCATCAGCGTCAGGGCGATGGTCGTTTTGCCCGATCCGCTCTCACCGATCAGCGCGACGATCTCTCCCGCGGCGATGTCCAGGCTCACACCCTTGATGATGTCGACGCGGCGGCCGCTGTCGGTGGTGGCCTCGACTTTCAGATCACGGATTTCGACAAGGTTTTCCATTCAGGCACTCCGGTCGCGGATTTTTTTCGGCAGGTTGTCGATCAGAAGATTGACACTGATCGTCAGGCTCGCGATCGCCAACGAGGGAACGATGACGGCAGGTGCTCCGAAAGGCAGGCCGCCGACATTTTCATGCACAAGCGCGCCCCAATCGGCGAATGGCGGTTGCACGCCGAGGCCGAGGAACGACAGGCCGGACAGCAGCAACACGATGAAGACGAAGCGAAGGCCGAGATCCGCAAGCACAGGCCCGATGATGTTCGGCAGGATCTCCGAGCCGATGATGTGAAAATGCCTTCGCCGCGCGTGCGCGCCACCGTGATGTAATCCATGGTGTTGATATTGACCGCGAGCGCACGGGCAAACCGATAGGCGCCGGGCGTGTAGATGACGGCGAGCGTGATGATCAGAACGGTGATCGACGAGCCAACGGCTGCAACAACGACCAGGCCCGAAAGCTTGCCTGGAATGGAGTTCAAGGCGTCGAGAAAACGGCTCAGTGCTGCGTCGAACCATCCGCCGACAACCGCCGCCGTCATACCGAGGACGACGCCTGAGAAGCAGGCGATGGAGACGGCTGCAAGCGAGATGCCGACGGTGTAGCGGGCGCCCATCAGGACCCGAGACAGCATGTCGCGGCCAAGATAGTCCGAGCCAAGCCAGAACCTGCTGCTCATCACGCCGAAATAGTCCTCGTCAACGATCTCGCCGACGGGGTGGGGAATGATATGTGGGGCAATGAGCGCCATGGTCCCCCAGAAGAGTATGACCGTCAGTCCGATCATGCCGACCCAGCTGAAACGGTAGCCGAACTTTTGTGAAACTGGAACGGATGGGGTCATGATCAACGCAGCCTCGGGTTGGCAAGGATGGCGATAATGTCTGCGAGTGTGATCAGGCTGAGATAGCCGACGCAGAAGATCATCGCACAGGACTGGATGAGTGGCAGGTCCCGGGTGGCCACGCCATCAACCATCAACTTTGCAATGCCTGGATAATTGAAGATGGTTTCAACGATGATCACGCCGCCGACGAGGTAGGACAGGGAAAGGGCGACCGCATTGACGATCGGGCCAATCGCGTTTGGCAAGGCGTGACGCAAAACCATGCGGGGGCGGGAGGCTCCCTTCAGGAGGGCTGTCTCGACATAAGGTGTGTTGAGGGTGTCGATGACGGCTGCGCGGGTCATGCGGATCATCTGCGCCGCGACCACGAAAGTCAGGCTGATCACCGGCATGGCATAGACTTTAAGCAACTGCCAGATGGACGTGACGTCATTGGCAAAAGACAGCGCCGGCAGCCATTTGAGATAGACCGAGAATACAAGCACCGCCGATGTCGCAACCATGAATTCCGGGATCGAGATGACGCCGATGGTCAGGATGGTCACTGCGCGGTCATAGAGCGAACCGCGAAACATCGCGGCCGTGATGCCGAGCGTCAGGGCAAGCGGCACGGAGAACAGGGCTGTGATGCCGGCCAGTCTCATCGTGTTGACGAAGCGGCCACCGATCAGGTCGGCTACTGCGACATTGTTGACATAGGACGTTCCGAGATCACCACTCATGAGGCCGCCAAGCCAGCGCACGAAACGCAGGTAAGCGGGTTCATCAAGGTGCATGGCGCTGCGCAGTCCGGCGACGGCTTCTGGCGTTGCGGCCTGACCGAGCAGGATGGTGGCGGTATCGCCCGGCAACATGGCGGTCGCAAAAAACACCGCGAAGGACACGATCAGGAGTGTCAGGGCAGCGATCAGCAGCCGAACCGTGATGAGATTGAGTACATACGTGCTCAAGAATGGGCCCTCCTGCTGGACAGAGTTTTAAGATGACGGACAACGCCGCGGGGCGAAAGTCCGGCGGGTGGTAATTCGTTAATGAAATGCCGGTCCGCCATTGCGGTGGGCGACAAGGTGCCGTTCCGGCACCTTGTCGCTCCGCTGCGTATCAGGCCTCGAGCCAGACATATTCGGCGAAGGCGTATCCCATCTGGCCACCCAGAGGGTTGGCTTCCAGGCCCTTCAGGTTGCCCGAGAGAGCGTCCACATTAGACATGAAGACGGGGATGACGGTACCGGCTTCCTCGGAGATCATGACCTGCATTTCGTCATAGATCGCTTTGCGCTTTGCCTGGTCAAGCAGACCGCGGGCCTCGACCAGCATGCTGTCGAATTTCTGAGACTTGAACTGGCTTTCGTTCCACGGTGCGTCGGACGAATAGAGCAGAGAGAAGAGGATGTCGGGTGTTGGGCGCGGATTGATGTTGCCGAAATGGACCGGCGCCTTCAGCCAGTAGTTCGACCAGTAGCCGTCGGAAGGCACGCGCTGCACGTCGAAATTCATGCCGATCACCGCACCTGCCTGCTGAACCAGTGTGGCCATGTCGACCGATGAGGTTGCAGCATCGGACGCGATAATCGGGATGGACTGACCGACGAGCCCTGCCTTTTCGAAATGGAACTTGGCTTTCTCGGGATCGAAGGCTTTCGGCTTCAATTCGGCATTATGGTAGATGCTTGCGGGCGAAACCGGTTGGTCGTTGGCGAGTTCGGCGAGGCCGCGCATGACCGATTTCTGGATCTGCTCGCGATTGATCAGGTTTTTCATGCCGGCCACGAAATCGGCCTTGTTGCCGGGCTCCATGTCGAGACGCATGTTGAGGTTGGTATAGTTGCCGGACGTGGTCTGCGAGAGGACGAAGCCCGGCTGGCTTTCGACCAGCTTCATCGAACGGGGCTTGATGGAAGCCGCCAGATGAATGTCGCCTGAAAGAAGCGCATTGACGCGCGCATTGTCGTCGCTGATGGCAAAATACTCGAAGGAATCGATGTAAGGCCCTTCAGACTTGAAGTAATTTGGATTCTTGACCGCGACAGACTTGACGCCCGGCTCGAAGCTTTCGAGCTTGAAGGCGCCCGTGCCGATGCCCTTGGAAAAGTCGGTCGTGCCATCCTGGACGATCATGAAGTGATGCATCGACAGGATGGTCGGCAAGTCGGCATTGGGGTTCGCCAGGGTGATCTCCACCGTCAGCGGATCGACAGCCTTGACGCTGGTGATCTGCTTGGCGATCGAATTGACCTTGGAACCGACATCGGGATCCAGGTGCCGCATCAGCGAGAAGACGACGTCCTGCGACGTCAGGGTCTTACCATCATGGAAGGTGACGCCCGAGCGCAGCTTGACCATCCAGACCTTGGCGTCAGAGCTTTCGACGCTCTCGGCGAGCTCCATCTGGGCCACGCCGCTTTTATCGAGGAAAGTCAGGCGATTGTAGAGAGCGCAGCAGCGCACATAGTCTGTCGAAAGCGAGGCCTTGGCCGGGTCGAGCGTGTCGGCCGTCGATGCCGACCAGCCTGCCGCCTTGAGATGTCCGCCCGACTTCGGCGTTGCGGCAAAGGCGCTGGTGGCGTGTCCGAGAATCGCACCGCTGGCCGTAAGGGCAACGCCGCCGGCCAGCAGCATGTGGAGAAGCTCGCGACGCGTGGCGCCGCGGCGAATGGCGTTTTCGACCATCGCGTCGTCTGACGAGGTCCAATTGAGAGTTCTATCGGTCATGTCATTCCCCTTTTTTTGTCGTCTGGTTATCGGGCCGCCCGTCTTGAAGCGGGCTTTGCTCGTCGTTGAGTTGATGGTCGGTCAGCTCCGTGCGGCAGTCGCGGCATCGGCAAGGCCGGCCATTGAGGTAAAGTGGTAGTCCGGCTTGGTAAACTCCGCCGGCTCGATCGTGCCGCCATAGCCCTTCACCGCATGGCGCCGTTCGATCCAGCAATTCGTCATGCCCAGGTCGCGAGAGACGCCGATGTCGTGATACTGGCTCTGGGCGACGTGCAGGATGTCGTTCTTGTTCGCGCCCTCACCGGCCACGAAATCGAAAACCTGGTGAAAGAAGGCCGGATCCGGCTTTTCGGTGCCGGTGTCGTCTGCGGTAAATGCCGCATGGAAGGGATTGCCGAGCGCGGCCGAAAAATATTCGAACGCCCAGCGGCGGGCATTCGTCATGGCAATGAGGCGATAGTCGCGGGCTAGCCGTGCCATTGCTTCGGCACTGTCGGGAAAGGCCTTCCATGTCTTGGCCGAGTCGCGCAAGCGTTCGCCAAAGGTCTCGTCGACCGGCAGGCCGAGTGTCGGCGCAATGGCGAGGTAGACGCGGACAAGGTCATCCGGGAACAGATTGGCATCCTTGGCATAGCGGGCCGAACGATAGAGGCGAAGCGCCTCCTCGCCATCAATCGTGACACCTGCTTCCGCCGCAATTTCGCTGAGGCAGGACGTCAGGCCGCCTTCGAAATCGATCAGTGTCCCGACGACGTCGAAACTCATGTATTTGAATTCAGGCAGCGACTTGCTCAATTTCATATCCCCAGTTTCGAACGCATAGCGCCGCATTGGCGCGCTTGACGAAAGATTATGCTGTTCCTGATCCCGTGCGACCGGGCCGTGTTGGCAAAGGCCCCAAATTTCCAGGGGTATGGGCCTTTGCATTCTTCGAGTTTGGCACTTCCTCCGTGTCGTTGAAGCCGAATATATGGCATGACGCGGCACAAAATTCTAAAATGACGCCCTCCGCGATATTTCGGCGGGGCCGGCTCAAGTAGCCTCAGTCCTTCAGGGCTTTGCGGACATCCGGATCCTCCAGCGTCTGGTCGAGCGTCTTGACCGTCCGTTCGAGAATGGCGTCGATGTCCTGGTCGGTACAGCAAAGTGGCGGGGCATAACCCAACACCCCATTGGCGAATGCGCGGATGACCAGCCCATTGTCCCAGGCACGGTCAAATATGCGGCGTGCAGGTTGTGCTTCGGCAGGCAACGGTGTTTTTGTCGTCTTGCTCGAGACCAGTTCAAGGGCCGCCAGCATGCCCCGGCCGCGCACGTCGCCGACCAGGGGATGATCCCGCAAGGCCTCAAGACCGGCCATCAGCCGCGCACCCGCTTTCACGCCATTTTCCAGCAGGCCATTTTCATAAAGCCTCAGTACTTCGAGGCCGACGGCGGCGCTGACCGGATGGGCCGAATAGGTATAACCGTGGCCGACCGCGGATGCGCCGGCGCCATCGGCAATCACCTGATAGACGTGGTCCGCCATGAAAACGGCACCCATGGGCACATAGCCCGAGGTCAGGCCCTTGGCGGTCGTCATGAAATCGGGAACGATCTCCTCCTCCGAGCAGGCAAACAGCGGACCGGTGCGACCAAAGCCGGTGATCACCTCGTCGGCGACAAAGAGGATGTCGAGTTCCCGGCAGAGATCCCGCATAGCCTGCAGCCAGCCCTTCGGCGGTACGATGACGCCGCCCGAGCCCTGGATCGGCTCGGCATAAAACGCTGCGACCCGATCGGGACCGATCGCCTCGACCTTGGCGCGCAGGGCCGCAAGCGATGCCTCGATGATGGAAGCCGCATCCTCCCCAACCGGGTTGCGGTAGGGATAAGGGGACGGAATCTTGTGCTGCCAGTCGAACGGGATACCGAAACCGGCGTGAAAATTGGGAAGGGCCGTCAATCCGGCGCCAACTGTGGAAGAGCCATGATAACCCTGCTCGATCGAGATGAACTGATCGCGCTGCGGCTGGCCCCTGGCGATCCAGTAATAGCGGATGAAACGGATCGTGCTGTCGACGGC
>NZ_AHZC01000432.1 GCF_000247475.1 Rhizobium sp. PDO1-076
GCGGGGTCTTCCTTCGCAATTTGAAGAGCACCGGCGAGGTCTCGTTTTCCGGCACCGAGATCGGCGGTCCACTCTCCGCAAGGGAGCCGAGATGAATGGTGGGCAGGGCAAGGCCCTGAATGCGCAGGGCGCCACGATCAGGGGCGGGGTCTTCCTTCGCAATTTGAAGAGCACCGGCGAGGTCTCGCTTTCCGGTGCAGAGATCGGTGGTGAACTCTCATGCGATGGTGCCGAGTTGAATGGTGGCGAGGGCGAGGCCCTGAATGCGCAGAACGCCACGATCAGGGGCGGCACCTTCCTTCGCAAACTGAAGAGCACCGGTGAAGTCTCGTTTTCCGGGGCCGAGATCGAGGGTCAACTCTCGGCGGAGGAGGCCGAGTTGAATGGCGAGAAGGGCAAGGCGCTGAACGCGCAAAGGATGATCGTCAGAGGAGGCTTTATATGGAGGAAACTGAAAGCCGTCGTCGGAGAAGTTGATCTCAATGCTGCGCATCTCAGCGATCTGGTGGATGATGAGCAAAGCTGGAAGGCGGTGTCGCAACTGATGCTGATGGGAGCTACCTATGAAAACCTGGTCGGCCCCCACAGTCTCCCCTTCCGCAAACTCTGGCTCAAGAACGGTGCCATATTCAACGGCCAGTTCCACCCCCAACCCTATCAGCAACTCGCCAAATTCTACCGTGAGACCGGCCATCGCCATGAGGCGCGCGAAATCCTGATCGAGAAGGAGAGGGAACAGCGCAAGGCCGTGCGGGCGTCAATCCGCAAAGGCAGACGCAAGGCCGAAAGCGATGTTCCATTCTCGGTGAAAACAACTTTGCCGTGGTCGTGGGATGCTATCAGGCGCTGGATCAGTTTCTATCTGTCTCCCTGGCTGAGGATCGGTTGGAACTGGTTCTGGGATATCCTCATCCGTTACATCGCTGGCTACGGCTACAAACCCTGGCTCAGCCTCGCCTGGCTTGCGGGTATGATCGGCATCGTTTGGATTGGAGCCTTTGTCACCTGGGACGCTGGTGACTTCGCGCCCAACTCTGCCATCGTCCTGACATCTCCAGAGTGGAAGGCTGTGGCAGATCTCCCAGAGGTCTATACAGCCATCTCCGAAGACGCGAAGCAGATGATCGTGGAAGACATGACACCTGCACATCCTTGGTCAGCCCCCGACGCCCCCGGCAAGGACTACGAATCCTTCTACTCCCTCGCATACGCCCTCGATGTCGTCGTCCCAGTTCTCGATCTCGGCCAGACCGACGCCTGGGCGCCGTCCCCGGCGCGCGGCGACTGGGGCTACCGGATGTTCTACCTCCAGAAGATGTTCATCGTCCTCGGCTGGGTCGTTACTGCCATCGCCGCTGCCGCTATTTCCGGCATGATCCGCCGCGACGACTGAGCTTGCGCCCGGCATTTCCGCTCACGTCTCTCGTCTTGTGCGCCAGCCGCGGCGGCCACCGGCATTCGTCCGGCGGCCCAGCGCATAGGCACAGGCACGCACCTGGGCGGGTTGAGCCCGACAATCCCAAGCCCGACTGCGGTCTCGATCCGGCAACCAACCCCCACCCCAACGCGCCAAACTCTCCAAAACCAGCACACCACCTCATCACGCCGCGGCATGTGAGGCCTGCACGTCGCGGACGGGCGGCAGTCCGAACAGGCGACCATATTCCCGCGTAAACTGAGACACGCTTTCGTAGCCCACCTTGAAGGCGGCCACGCTTGCCGGCGCGCCCTCGGACATCATCAGTCTGCGGGCCTCGATCAGGCGCAGATGTTTCTGGAATTGCAGGGGAGACAGCGAGGTCACGGCCCGGAAATGATGGTGAAACGAGGACATGCCCATCCCGGAGACCGATGCCAGTCGTTTCACCGGGATCGTTTCGGCAAAGTCATGGCGCAGGACGGCGACCGCGCGTGCCACGCGCTCGACGTGACTTCCCATCATGCCGAGGCGTCGGATCGCATCGCCATGCCGCCCGGCCAGCAACCAGTAATGCATCTCGCGCACAAGCTGGTTCTGCAGCACGGGACGAGATGAGGGCCGGTCAAGCAGGCGCATCAGGCGCAGTGCCGCGTCCGACACTTCCGCATCCGTCGGGCCGACCTTGACCGCCGTCTGGTCGCTGACCTGCAACGCATGCATTTCCACGCCAAGCGCGGCAATGATCGCCGGATCGAGTTCCATGACGAGCGAATAATAGGGCGAGGCGATACTGGCGCGGGTGATCTGGCTGACAGTCGGCACATCGGCGGTGATCAGCAGCGTGTCTCCGGTGGCGAAGGCGTATTGCTGCGTTCCCATCGTCACCTGCTTTGCACCTTGTACGACAAGGCAAGCCAGCGGCCGCGACATGTCGTGCATGAGCGGGCTCGGGGCCGTCGCCCTGACGGTCGAAAGCCCGGAGATCGGTGTCAGCGCGATGCCCGTCGGGTTAGCATGGGCATCGGCATATCGGCGAACGGTGTCGAAAAGCGTTTCCATGCAGCGAACATACGCCTTGCCCGGAATGTCGCCTAGACCCTTTGGAGGATTAGGCAAGAGTTGGCGAGGTTCTGGCAACACGGCCGCCCGCTTCGAAGCGATAAAGCGGCCAGGCCACATTGGACCAGACCACATTGTGCCAAACCACATTGGGCAAGACCAAATGGGCCAGACCACATTGGGGTGGTCGCCACGAAAGACATGGATCATGACCAAGATTTCTCTCATCACCGGCAGCAGCCGCGGTCTCGGACGCAACACCGCGCTCAGCATTGCCAAGGGCGGCGGCGATGTTGTCGTCACCTATCATAGCCGTTCGCAAGACGCCGATTCCGTCGTCTCCGACATCCGTGCCATGGGCCGCAAGGCGGTTGCGCTTCAGCTCGACACAGGTCGGGTGGCCAGCTTCGACACTTTCGCGAAGACCCTGCGCGCAGCACTTCGTGACACCTGGCAGCGCGACACTTTCGACGCCCTGGTCAACAATGCCGGTCATGGTGACTATGCCCTGATCAGCGACACGACGGAACAGCAGTTCGATCGCCTCGTCGACGTGCACTTCAAGGGCGTGTTCTTCCTGACGCAGAAGCTCTTGCCGCTGCTGGCCGACGGCGGCCGTATCGTCAACCTGTCCTCCGGCCTGACCCGCGTCTCGGCACCCGGCTGGTCAGCCTATTCCGCGGTCAAGGCTGCGGTTGAAGTGCTCAGCATCTACATGGCCAAGGAGTTCGGCAGCCGCGGCATCGCGGTCAACACCGTAGCGCCCGGCGCGATCGAAACCGATTTCTTCGGTGGCGCCGTTCGCGATACGCCCGACTTCAACAAGTTCTTCGCCGACATGACGGCACTCGGGCGGGTCGGCGTTGCCGACGATATTGGTCCGGTGATCGCCGGCTTGCTCAAGGATGACAACCGCTGGATCAACGCCCAGCGCATCGAAGTGTCGGGTGGCCAGGGTATCTAGCCGCAACACTCTGTCGGGCTGCGACGGCCAAGTCGTAGCCCCCAGCCCCCCCCCCAAAAAAAAGCCCCCGCTGCCCCTCAGGCCTCTCTGGTCTTGTGCTTCGGCTGATGATGCGCCGGCCGGAGCAGGCGATGGATCATCGTGCCGAGCCGCCGTCTCATGCTGCGCAACACCCGGCTCCACACCAAAGTCTGCTCGTCGAGAAAGATGACATTGACCGGCAACGACGACATGGTCCGCTCGTCGGCGCGCAATGGCCCATCCGGATCGCTCACTTCATAGAAGCATTCATAGTCCGGCCATGTATAGCCGTCTTCCCATGTCCAGCAATTATGCGCCTGGTAATGCTGCATCAGCCGCGCGCCGAGCGCCTTGTCGGTCGCCAGCAAGGCCGATGGCGCACCGAGGCGGGGGACGTTTCGCTCCATGAAATAGAGCACACGGTCGCTGACATAACTGCTGACGAACATCCGGAAATCGCGCTGGCGCTTGACATGCGAGACAGCCCGAAACACCTGCACATGCTCTTCATGGCCGTATTCGCCCCAGGGATTGTGGGTGACGACGACGTCTCCCGCCTGCAGATGTTCCTCCAACGCCGCCGTCAGCAGGTGGAAGTTTTTCGCATAGGCATCGCTGTTGCGATCGCAGCGGATGCCATAGACGGTCTCCTCGGGCTTGCGCCAGTTCGTCGTCTGGTAGGTATTGGATTCGACAATGGCGAGATCGACCACGGTTTTCAGCGGAAAGTCCTGAAACACCGTCCGGCGACCATGGCTGATATCGCCGCTATTGGGCGCCTCGTTGTAGCAGATGATGATTTTCTTCGCCGATGCCAGGATCGAACTCGCCCAGAGAACCTCGTCATCCGGATGTGCCATGACCACCACGGCCCCTTTGAAATCATCCAGTGTCATCATCAGGAAACATCTCTGTCTTGCGTCATGATCGTCGGGCTGGGTCCGCGTCCATTTTGTCCGGCGCCCCCGACGTGATCGCATCCGCAACAAGGCCGGCGTCAAAAAGCCGGGCCCCGTTCTCACGCGTCGCATCCATCGTCCCGCACCAATCGCCGCGTCGTCTACAGGCGTTGGTGACGCGCCATCAGGGCGCAACGGTTACAAGTCTCGGCCGGCGATGGACCGGCGCAAGTGGGAAGTAGAAAAGGCTGATTTTATTGAGATCAGGTTATCAGGGTGGTTGTATCCACCGTGTTTCTGCGCGGATCGCGAATAATTGATCGAATACGGCGGCAATGCAGCGGTTTTTTCCATCCTCTACCAGACGAGCTCGCCCCGCCGGCCAGCCTGTTTGTCTGCCGGCATGCCTGCCTGCGTCGACAGTATCGACGGCAGCGACCTCGATCAGCTTCCTGATTGCCGGCGCCGGGTGTTGCGCCGCCGATCGACCCACGGCGGTCCCTCACGCCTTGGCGCGTCAGGCGATGCCGCGGTAGAACAGATGACGCCCGATCTTGCGTTCCATGAAGGCGCGGGGTGATTTGCGTACCCAGTCGGGACTGCCGATCGATGTGGAGTGATAATGCAAGACGGCGTCGGTGAGGTGATTGATCTTGCCCGCCAGGGCCTCGCCGGCGACGACAAGGCATTCATCGAAGTCGCGGTCCGCGCCAGGTTGAAGATGGATGATCTTCGCCCGGTTTGGATCTCTGGCGTTCCAGCAGGAAAATTGCCGGTGTTGCAGGCAGACCGCGATGATGCTGTCGGGGTAGCGGGGCGACGCTTTGCGGTTCAGGATGACCTCGGCCACCGCCTCGCGCCCCATCTCGCTTTCGCTGCGTGCCTCGCCATAGATCGTCCGCGCCAGGATCAATTGCTCGTCGCCGGTCGGCATGTCCACCGGTGTTAGAGCGCGGATCGACGCAACCCGGCTCAGATCGAAAGCTTCGGTGCGCACGGTGTCGCCCTGATTGCCGCCGATACAGGTCAGCTTGCGCGAACTTTCCATGCGGCTGAGCGCGAAACAGACATGCCCGGTTGTGCCGGTATCCTTGCCGGGATGAAGCACGACGACCGCGCCTTCCAGTGCCGCCTGCACCTTGGGGTCGGTCAGTCCGCCCTTGCGTAACTCGACGGAGCCCCAGGTCTTCCAGCTTTTTGCCGTGGCGGCCTGTTCGACGACAGATGCGCCCGCCTGCGACAGACACCAGGCGACAAACGCGCCACACCACGGTTCCACGGTAGGCGGACGATATGACGTCGCGTTGAAATAGTCCTTCACCCGGGTTTTGCCGGCCGGCGTCGTTTCGCTGACATCCGCCCGTGCCCAGAACGTCTCCTCGGTTTGCGCGATGGCCACCCATGGCATTCCGCCCGCAACGGCGCTCACCGGCGGAATGGCAAATTCGGGAAAATGTTGTTTCAGCTTGGAAAAGCCGACCTGGAACGCCTCGTTCAACACGGCGGCCGTCTTCTCGACGAACTCGTCCACCGTGGTCGCATGGCCGGCAAGCCCCTGCTGCAGGAAACGCCGGCGACGGCTGATCAGTGCCTCCCGATCGCCAGGCGCCGGATAAAATGGCGCAAGCGCGTCGGCAACCGGCGTCTGCGCATTGCCCTCGACATGCATCCGGTCGATGGCAAATGCCGCTTTTGCCCCGACAAGGCGTGCCTGGAGCAACAGCAGGAAGCTGGGAATGAAGCTCTGCTCCGGCTCGGCAATGTCGGCGGCAACGGCCTCCGCCTCCAGAGCCTCCCAGTCGCGCTGGGTGAGGAACTGCGCCGCCGTGACCTGCGAAAGCGGGTTGAACCGTTGAAACGGCCCATATCCGGCCGCCGGATTGGCGGCGACAAAGTCCGCCCATTCCTCCTCGGTAATCTGGAACGGCCCGATGGCCGACGTTCCAGGCAGCCGGTTGCCGAACTTCGTCAACTCGCTTTCGATCCAGGCCAGCGCGATCAGATAGTCCGCAAGGATCGCCGGCGCTCCGTCCGTTTCGCTGGCATGTGCCTGGATTTCCGTCCGGGCGCAGTGCTTGACGAATACGTCCTCGTCCACCGGCGGCACATCCAATGTCTTCAGCGGGCCGACATGCCCGATTTCGATCCAGCCGCTGTTGCCCACAGCGCCTGGGGTCGGCCTGTAGGTGACATGGCGCCAGCCCTTGGGTGCCGATACGTTCTGATCCGATGAAAGGTCGAGGTAGATCGTGTCGTCGATGGAAAGGACATTAACCAGAGCGGAGTCCGTCGATGGCTCTTGATAGAGCCGTGCCCGACGTTTCTGGCCAGACGCCACTACGACATAGACTTGCTCCATGGTCGGCTCCTATTGTGGGGCTGTGGTTTCTAATTTCTGCACGAGTTCTGCGCTCAGAGACCTATTCTGTTTCGCAGTGGCGGCCTGCATGCCGTACAGGTTTCTCGCCTCAGCGATCCTGTCGCGCAGTTCCGGCGTGTTCAGCGTCACCGTCGCCTTGTCGAGGGCGGGAAGCTTCTTGATCACGGCGTTCAGGTCGTCGATCAGGCCGGAAAACCGGTTCGGATTGTCGCGCATCACCACTGCCTCGTAGTAGTTCTGGACGCCCTTGTCGGGATCGCCCGGCTTGCAGCCCGATGTGGCCAGGTATTCGAACTCTGCCCTTTGCAGCGGGCCGGTATTGCGGGAGCCCAGGGTGTCGCGATAGTTCTGGATGCCCGCCAGCGTGTCAGCCCCGGGCTTCCCGTCATCCGGCACGCAGATCGCGCGTTGCACCAGCTTGATTTCGGCCTCCGTATAGCCGCTGTCCTTCGGAAAGATCGTGTCGCATTCCTTGCAGGAAACCTTGCCGCGGTCCGGCTGCTGATTCGCCTGCATGCCCGCCGTCGCAGGACCTTTGCCCGACTTGAAGGCGCTGATCGCGTCCACTTCCTGCTGCACGCTATCGGCCAGCGATTGCGGCGCGATGCCGGAGGCGGCAGCGAGTGCATAGGTGTTGGCGTCCAGCACGATCGTCTGAGGCGTGCAGATCCGCAGATAGCCGCGCAGCGCGAAGACCATTTCCGGACTTTTCGAGAATGTCACCTGCATGAACTGGCGGCGGAACTCCAGCCGCCGCTCGTAGACGATCCGCTTGATCGTGCTGCTCTCCAGCCCCATCAGCATGGAATTGTTGAACGCGTCATAGAGCGAACTGGTCAGCCCCAGTGCCTGGGCGACATAGGCGATCGTGTCTGTGCTGGCGCTGGCGATCGTCAGCACGCTGGTTGCCGCGCTGCCGATCGCCACAAGCGAGGAATGCACGCGTCCGGCCTCGGCCCGCTTGGTGTCGATCCACGCCAGATAATGGTCGCATCGCCCGTCGATATCGTTGAAGCCGGCCTGCACCAACATCGAGTAGTCGCTGCAATGGGCCGAGGTGCCGCTGCGCTGCAGATGGGTCTGGTTGCAGAGTTCGCCGAAGTAAGAGGCAATATTGTTGGTCGCCAGCGACGTCTGGCTGGAATACAGGTCCTGCCCGATACCTCTGTTGCCAAGCGCTGGAGTGCAACTGGCGACCAGGCACAGCGTGATGAGAAAGAGTATTCGCCGCAGCATCACGTTCATGCCCTTTCAATTAAGACATGAAAGAAAATCTGCGCTCGCGCATGACGTGCGTCAATTGAATTTTATCAGAAGTTGAATAATAAAATTCAGGCGACCCAGAACACATCCCGGTTTCAGGCAAGGATTGGGCAAACAATATCTTGTTATTAAACGCTTTTACGCAATGATCTATGGCATTTGTTCATGGCTTATGTTCACGTTTTACGTGCATTTGGTTGCGTCGGGGAGGAGATGTCCGAGGCTGTCGGGTGATCAAGCTCCCCCCTTGATCGCAATCCCGGCCTCGATCGCCGCTGCGATAAATGCCTTGCGGGCATCCTCGTCGGTCTTCTTGCCTGCATCGACCGCCGCACAGACCAGCAGGGCCGTGTCGAGGGCTTTGCCGTCTTCCGCCGGCCAGTCCTCGATCAGCGCCCAGCAGGCGGCCATGGTGCTGTCGATGGTGACATCGGCACCGTCTTCTCCGATGGCGAGGATCACGGGTTTGGTCCAGGTCTTGTGCATGATGTCGGCTTTCGAGCAGGCGCGTGTTGCAGTGGGCAAGGGCCGGTCGCGGCCCCGTTTCGTCCTCTATAGTGCCAACTGCGCCCTCCCGCCACTACACTATCTGTACTGGACGGCCGGTATCCGCAGGCCCATAGTCGTGCCGGCAGGGATCTGCGCGGAGGATCTGCCGGGAGGGTCTACAATGTCCAAGGACGGCTATCACCAGTTTTGCCCCGTGGCCAAGGCCTGCGAATTGCTGGAACCGCGCTGGACCATGCTGCTGCTCTGCGAGATGTGGTCCGGCTCGACCCGCTTCAACGAGATCCAGCGCGGCGTGCCCGGCATCTCCCCGACGCTGCTGTCCAAGCGCCTGCGCGAAATGGAGGAGCGCGGCCTGGTCGAGCGCCGGGAAAGCCTGAACGGCAGCGAGGTGCATTACCGCACGACCACCATGGCCAACGAACTGGAGCCGATCGTGCATGCGCTCGGCGAATGGGCCCATCGCAATGTCGATACCGAGGTCACGCTGGAACATCTCGATGCCCGGCTTTTGATGTGGAACATCCGCCGCAAGGTCGATGCCGGTTTCCTGCCGCCGGACCGGCGGTCGGTGATCCAGTTCACCTTTCCCGATCTGCCGCGCGAGGATCAGAGCTTCTGGCTGGTCGCCAAACCGGGCGAAATCGTCGATCTCTGCTCGATCGACCCGCGCTACAATGTCGATCTCTTCATCCGCGCCGATCTCTACGCCATGACCGCCGCCTGGATGGGCCATTCGACATACCACGCCGAGATCGCCCGCGAACGCATCGCCCTGATCGGCGATCGCACGCTCGCCGCCACCATCGACCGCTGGCTGGTCCGCAGTTCCTATGCCGCGGTTTGCCCCAGCAATTCCAGGAAAAGTGCGTAGGCGGTTTTCCGCCTGGAATTGCGGGAAGCCGGAAGCCAATTCCAGGAAAAGCGCGTAAGCGGTTTTCCGTCTACAAATGCAGCGCCAGTTTCCAGCAAAGCCGACAAATGAGACGATCGTCATGCTCGGCCTTGTGCCGAGCATCTGCCGGGGGCAACGAAAGACGCCGAGTTAGCAAATAAAAACAACACTGCGGCAAAGCCCAGCAGACCCTCGGGACAAGCCCGAGGGTGACGGCGAACGCGGTGAACCGTTTGTCCGCAGAGACACCGACACCCGCTCGCCCCCCTCCACTACACTTACTGTATCGCCCGCTACACTTCCTGCACTGGCCGCAACTGCGGTCCCGGGCGCATTCTTGGCATCAGCAGGCCAGGGCTTTGCCAGGGCATTGAAAGCCGGCCTGTCATCCGATCAACCAATCCAAGGAAACATGCCATGCCATCCCCCCAATCCTCAGTTCACCCGTCGTCATCGTCAGCCTCCATGCCGCCCGGTTCGGTTGCTCCGATGGCCGATCTTGCCGCCGTCAAGGCGCGCCAGCAGGGCGCCTGGTCGTCCGGCGATTATGCCGTGATCGGCACGACGCTGCAGATCGTCGGCGAAAACCTGTGCGAGGCGCTGGACCTGCATGCCGGCAGCCGCGTGCTCGATGTCGCCGCCGGCAATGGCAATGCAACGCTCGCCGCCGCCCGCCGCTGGTGCGACGTCACATCGACGGACTATGTGCCGGCGCTGTTGGAAAAGGCCAAGGCACGGGCGAAAGCCGAAGGTCTCGACATTGCCTTCCAGACGGCCGATGCCGAGGCCTTGCCCTTTGCCGACAACAGTTTTGATGCGGTTCTGTCGACATTCGGCGTGATGTTCACCCCGGATCAGGGCAAGGCGGCGACCGAAATACTGCGCGTGGTCAAGCCCGGTGGCCGCATCGGCCTTGCCAACTGGACGCCGGAAAGCGTCATCGGCCAGCTGTTTGCCACCCTCGGCCGCCATCTGCCGCCGCCGGCCGGCGTCAAGTCGCCGGCGCTCTGGGGCACGCGGGCAAGGCTGTCGGAACTGTTCGAGGATGCGGCCGCGATCGAAACGACCAACCGCAGCTATACCTTCCGTTATCGCTCGCCGGCCCATTGGCTGGATATCTTCCGCACGTGGTACGGCCCGGTTCACAAGGCCTTTGCCAGCCTGCCGGATGACGCAGCACGTGCCGCGCTCGAGCGCGACATCCTCGCCGTGATCAACCGCTCCAACCGGGCCGAGGACGGCACATTGGTCATGCCAAGCGATTATCTCGAGGTCATCGTCACCGCCCGCTGAGGGACCGGTCGCCGCAACAGATACACATAGGATGAAAGCCGTCGGAGCCCTCCGGCGGCTTGTTCGAGTCCTGCCCTTGCGCGACAACGACTTCATGAGACAGCCATCTTGACTTGACGTCCATCTAGGTCCATTTGCCCCTTATGGGTGCGCCGCAACAAATGCCACCCGAACCGAGGACAGGAAGATGAACCCCGACAGTCGAAGTTCGACGTCTGATAGCCCGCGAACAACGGTCGTCTAGCCCTCGTCGAGGCGCACGGTGACCGCGAGGTCGCCAAGGAGTGCCCCATGCTGCGCAATTTTTCGCGTCAAGCCGATCATATCGTGTCTGCAGATCCTGCTGCCGTCGAGCCGACACCCGTCATCTGGTTCGACCTGCTCAATCCCGCAATCGACGAAAGCCGCGCGGTCGAAGCGGCCCTCGACATCGCCATCCCGACCCGTGACGAGATGGAGGAGATCGAGCTTTCCGCCCGTCTCTATCAGGAGGACGGCGCCGAGTTCATGACGATGACGGCGCTTGCCGGCCTCGACGGCGACGATCCGGTCAAGACGCCGGTGACGTTCATCCTCAAGGGCGAAAGCCTGGTCACCGTGCGGTATGCCGATCCCAAGCCCTTCGAGACCTTCATCATCCGTGCCAAGCGATCCAATGGCCTGGTCTGCACCAATGGCGAAACGGTCATGCTCGGCCTGCTCGAATCGGTCATCGACCGTCTCGCCGACGTGCTCGAACGCGTCGGCAACGAGATCGACGGCGTCTCGCGCGAGGTGTTCCGCTCCAAGGCCGCCAAGGTCAACAAGAAGACGCGCGATTTGCAGTCGCTGATCGAGCAGATCGGCCGCAAGGGCGACCTTTTGACCGGCGCCCGCGAAAGCCTTGTGTCGATCTCGCGCCTCGTCGCCTATCACGCGGCGCTGGAAACGCCCGCCCGCAAGGTGGCCAAGGAAACCCGCCAGCGCATCAAGCTGCTGCAGCGCGACGCCGTCTCGCTCGGCGATCACGCCCAGTTCCTCCAGGGCAAGATCAATTTCCTGCTCGATGCGACGCTCGGCCTGATCAATCTCGAGCAGAACCAGATCATCAAGATCTTCTCGGTCGCCTCCGTCGCCTTCCTGCCGCCGACGCTGGTCGCCTCGATCTACGGCATGAATTTCGAGACCATGCCGGAACTGCAATGGCAGATCGGCTATCCGATGGCGATCGGCCTGATGGTCCTCTCGGCCGTCCTGCCGTATCTCTACTTCAGGCGGCGTGGCTGGCTTTAGCATAGAGGAGACGAGGACCGTCGCACCCGGTGGTCCCCGTCTTCAAATCATGCCCTGACGGCGACGACGAACAGCCGCGGAAAGCGCAACAGCCGCCGCCCGTCGGCAAGCGGCGGATAGGCCCGGTCGATCCGCGCCGTGTAGTCGGAAAGGAACGCCGCTTCGTGCTCCATGCCGGCGGCTGCCAGATACGGCCGAAGGCCTGTGCCCCTGACCCATTCGACGATCGCCTGCGCGTCGGCCATCGGGTGATTGTAGATCGTGTGCCAGACATCGACCTTGGCCGCGAGCGGCGACAGTGCCTCGATATAACGGGCCGGCTGCGGCAGCAGTGCCCGGCGCAGGCGCCCGCCTTCAAAACGTGCCGCCCAGGGTCCGGCAGCGCCGGTCTCCTCCATCAAAAGATGTGTCGGCTGGCCGAGATTGTCGGGCATCTGCACGGCGAGAACGGCGCCGGGCGAAAGCGCCTCAAGCCATTGCTGCATCAGTGCCAGATGGTCCGGGATCCATTGCAGCACCGCATTGGCAAAAAGCAGATCGGTGTCGGCCGGTGGCACCCACTGGCTGAGATCGGCTTCGGCAAAGCGGGTGTGCGGCAGCCGTGCCCGCGCCTTGTCCAGCATGTCGCGGTCGCTGTCGAGGCCGCTCACCGCATCGACACCGAAGCGCTCGACCAGCAATTCGGTGGAATTGCCCGGCCCGCAGCCGAGATCGATCACGTTTGACGCTAAGGCCAGCGGCACCTGCGCCAGAAGATCGCGTGCCGGGCGGGTGCGCTCATTCTCGAACTTCAGATATTGATCAGCCGACCAGGCCATGGCGATACTCCCTTTGCCGGCACTATAGCTTGTTGACATGACAGGCGCGGGATCCGCCCGCACACCGCGCTGTCATCCGCCAAGATCTTGGTCGATCTCCGTCAGCGCACGGTCGACATGGCCCTCGAACACCAGCGTCTCTTCCTCGGTGATGATCAGGATTTCCGGCGCGCCATGCACCCGCACATGCTGCGACTGGCCAAGCCCCTCGGTCAGCCCGCGCATCAAGAGGTCCATGAACCGCGTGCCGGGGCCGGTAATCGCGATCGGCATGGTTTCCTCGGCAAGACTGAGCATGCGCGACAGGCTCTGGCCGAGTGCAAGGCCGGCCTGGCGGAAGGCATATTCCGAAACCCGGTGTCCCTGGCGGGCGCGACTGGCGATCTTTTCCATCTCGCCAAGCGGCACGAATTTCGCCGGGATCGTATCCGGCGGCACTTCGAAGGCGGCGCGCAGGATGCCGTAGAAACCGGCAGAGGCCTCGACGCAGCCATAGGCACCGCAGCGGCAGAGTTTGCCGTCGGCTGCATGCAGCATATGGCCGAAATTCGGCGCCACCACGCGCACCAGTCCGCTGCGGTCGCGCAGCGCAACCCCCAGCCCGATCGAATGGCCGAGCGACAGCGTCGCCAGCGCGGGCAGGGGCGTTTCACGGGTCTTTTCCAGCCTGAGCAACAAGGCATGCGTGACCAGCAGGCTCTCGTTGAACAGCCGGATGCTGCCCCTTCCTGACAGACTGGAGTCCGAAACGCCGGGGTGCGACAGGCCCGACAGCGCGCTTTCGAAGTCGAGCGATTCGTAGCCGAAGATCGGCGACCACAGCAGTTTGGCGCCGTCGCGGTCGGCAATGCCCTTGCTGCTGATAGAGATCGTCATCACCGCGTCTTCGGCCAGGCCGGAGCGGCGGATCAGCCGTTCGATCGTTTCGCGAAACCCCTTGAGAAAGGCGGCGGACGTGGTCGCGCCATGGTCGCGCGGCTCTTCGATCCGGTCGATCAGCGTGCCGCGATAATCGGCCAGCGAATATTGCACTGCATGCGAGGAAATCCGCACCGCAATCACATGGGCCGCGTCGCGCCGCCGGTTGAACAGCACGCGCGGCCGGCCGCGATGGCCGGCATTGGCGACTTCCCGCCGCTCGATGAGCCCGAGTTTTTCCAGGTCCGCAGTAATGGCCGAGACGGTCGCCGACGACAGGCCGGTCGATGCCGACAGGTCGGTATGCGCCAAAGGTCCGTCGCGCCGAAGCGCCTCAAGCACCAGCCCGCTATTTTGCTGGCGCACGCTCTCGTTGCTGGTCTTCTGGCTGGACTTGTTCAGCATGGGCCTTGTGGCCGGTTTTTGTCTATCCACCGCATGCTCCTCCCAAAGCATTTGGTTGGCCGTATTGCAAGCCGTGACCGGCCTGTGTTGACAGCACGGGAATCTTCTGCCAGTTATTTTCTCGACTGTCGAGAAAAACCATTGGACGGGGGTCCATGGGGTAAGGGCAGTTTTGCAGCGGGTCGTTTGGTTGGGAGGTCTTCCAACGGTCCGCTATCACCTTGGGAGGTTTAAAATGAAATCCGTATTGAAGCTGATGGCGTGCACCGCCGTCATCGTGAGCCTGCATTCCGTCGCAAGCGCCAAGGACATGATCGTTGGCGTTTCCTGGTCCAACTTCCAGGAAGAGCGTTGGAAGACCGACGAGGCCGCGATCAAGGCTGCACTCGAAGCCAGTGGCGACAAGTACATTTCGGCTGACGCCCAGACGTCTGCCGCCAAGCAGCTCACCGACATCGAAAGCCTGATCGCCCAGGGCGCAAACGCCCTGATCGTTCTGGCCCAGGATTCGGAAGCCATCGGCCCGGCCATCGAAAAGGCTGTTGCTGAAGGCATCCCGGTCGTCGGTTATGACCGTCTGATCGAGAACCAGAACGCCTTCTACATCACCTTCGACAACAAGGAAGTCGGCCGCATGCAGGCCCGCGAAGTCATGAAGGTCAAGCCGGAAGGCAACTATGTCTTCATCAAGGGCGCCTCCACCGACCCGAACTCCGACTTCCTCTATTCTGGCCAGATCGAAGTGCTGAAGGAAGCCATCGACGGCGGCAAGATCAAGAATGTCGGCGAAGCCTATACCGACGGCTGGAAGCCGGAAGCTGCCCAGAAGAACATGGAGCAGTTCCTGACCGCCAACAACAACGCGGTTGACGCCGTTGTCTCCTCCAACGACGGCATGGCCGGCGGTGTGGTCGCAGCGCTTGAAGCCCAGGGTATGGCCGGTTCTGTTCCGGTATCCGGTCAGGACGGCGACAAGGCAGCGCTGAACCGCGTCGCTCTCGGCACCCAGACCGTGTCTGTCTGGAAGGACAGCCGCGAACTCGGCAAGAAGGCCGGCGAAATCGCTTCGGCCCTCGCAGCCGGCACCGCGATGGATGCCGTTGAAGGCGCCGTGAAGTTTGCTGGTGGCCCGAAGGGTCTCGAGATGAACTCCTACTTCATCGCCCCGCAGCCGATCACCAAGGACAACCTCAACGTCGTCATCGACGCTGGCTGGATCTCCAAGGAAGAAGCTTGCCAGAGCGTTGCTGCCGGTTCTGTCGCAGCCTGCAACTGAGTGCTTTGGTTTAACTGACCACCGAGCTTGAGCCGCAAACGCCGCAGCCTTGTTGCTGCGGCGTTTCGGCTGATCGGGAACTTCAAGCAGCAGGACCGTGCAGGCGACAATCGCCATTTGGGCAGTCCGACACCCGGACGTCCGTTCAGGCCGGTGCGGGTCCTTGTTCACTGCAGGAAGCGCCCGATCCGCATCGCCGGCCACAGGTCGGCACCGCACGCAACGACGCGGAAAAGGTCGCAAGCCGTAAAACGACTGGGGAGATATCTGTATGGCGGATCAAAGCCTTGCCACGCCTGCGCCCGCAGCCCGGGCATCCAATGTTTCAGCGTTAAAACGCTTCTTTCAAGCCACCGAAATTGACACGCGCCTGCTCGGCATGGTGATCGCGCTCGGCATCATCTGGATCGGCTTCGACGTCCTGTCGAACGGCCTCTTCCTCACCTCGCGAAACCTCTGGAACCTCTCGGTTCAGGCGGCCTCCGTCTCGGTCATGGCCACCGGCATGGTGCTGGTCATCGTCACCCGCAATATCGACCTCTCGGTCGGCTCGATCCTCGGCTTCGTTGGCATGATCATGGCCGTGCTGCAGGCCCGTATCCTGCCGCCGATCATCGGTTTCGAACATCCGCTGATGTGGGTGATCGCGCTTTCCGCCGGCATCGCGGTTGGCACGGCGATCGGCGCCTTCCATGGCGCGATCATAGCCTTCCTCGGCGTACCCGCCTTCATCGTCACGCTCGGCGGCCTGCTCGTCTGGCGTGGTGCTGCCTGGATGGTCACATCAGGTGCGACCGTTGCCCCGATGGACACCACCTACCGCCTGATGGGCGGTGGTGCGGATGGCTCGATCGGGGTCACCGCCAGCTGGATCGTCGGCATTGTCGCCTGCGTTCTCATCGTGCTGTCGATCCTCAATACCCGCAAGCAGCGCCGCCGCTTCGGCTTCCCGCTGCGCCCGCTCTGGGCCGAATACTTCCTCGTCGCCTTCGGCTGCGCCGCCATTCTCGGTGCGGTCTGGGTCGCCAACAGCTATTACATGCCGGTCAATCTCGCCAAGAAATATGCCGAAACCCATGGCATCGCCTGGCCGGAAGGTGGCCTGCAGATCGGTCTCGGCATCGCCATCCCGGTCCTGATCGCCATCGGCATCGCCATGTTCATGGCCTTCATCACCAACCGCACGCGCTTTGGCCGTTATGTCTTCGCCATCGGCGGCAACCCGGAAGCCGCCGAACTCGCCGGCATCAAGGTCAAGTGGGTCACCGTCAAGATGTTCGCGCTGATGGGGGCACTTTGCGCCGTCGCCGCCGCCATCTCGACCGCCCGCCTCAATGCCGCGACCAATGCGCAGGGCACGCTCGACGAACTCTACACGATCGCCGCGGCCGTCATCGGCGGCACGTCGCTCGCCGGCGGTGTCGGCACCATTGCCGGTGCCATGCTCGGCGCCGTCGTCATGCAATCCTTGAATTCGGGCATGGTCCTGCTCGGTCTCGACACTCCGCTCCAGAGCATTGTCATCGGCATTGTTCTCGTCGTCGCGGTCTGGCTCGACACCGTCTACCGCGCTCGCGCCAAGTAAGGGGAGTTGAACCAATGACAGAAGAACGCACCCCACTGGTGGAAATGCGCAATGTTTCCATCTCCTTCGGCGGCATCCATGCCGTGGACGATGCCTCCGTCGATCTCTTCCCCGGTGAAGTCGTGGCGCTGCTCGGCCACAACGGCGCCGGCAAGTCGACCCTGATCAAGATCCTGTCGGGCGCCTACAAGCGCGACAACGGCGATATCCTGATCAACGGCGATTTCGCCGACATCCACAATCCGCGCGATGCGAAGAAATACGGCATCGAGACGATCTACCAGACGCTCGCCGTCGCCGACAATGTCGATGCCGCAGCCAATCTCTATCTCGGCCGCGAGCTGCGCACCCCCTGGGGCACGCTCGACGACGTCGCGATGGAAGCCAAGGCCCGCGAAGTCATGGGACGCCTGAACCCCAACTTCCAGCGCTTCAAGGAGCCGGTCAAGGCGCTTTCCGGCGGCCAGCGCCAGTCGGTGGCGATCGCCCGTGCCATCCTGTTCGACGCCCGCATCCTGATCATGGACGAGCCGACGGCAGCGCTCGGTCCGCAGGAAACCGCCCAGGTCGGCGAACTGATCCTACAGCTGAAAAAGGAAGGTATCGGCATCTTCCTGATCAGCCACGACATCCACGACGTCTTCGACCTCGCAGACCGCGTCTTCGTCATGAAGAACGGCCGCGTCGTCGGTCATGCCCGCACCCAGGATGTCACCAAGGACGAAGTGCTCGGTATGATCATCCTCGGCAAATGCCCTCCGGGGGCGGTGCCGGGACCGGGTGCCATGCAGACGGCGTAAAGCGCGACGTCCAGCAAAACGGGTTTACACCTCCCCCTTGATGGGGGAGGTCGACGCGCGGCGGGTGGGAGTGATTACGGTGGACAGCGACCACGTCGATCTGCCCCACCAAGCGCGGCCTCGACCACGTCACCCGCGACAGGCACGCCTGGAGGCCCGCAAGCTCTGAAGGGATCGGGCTGCGCTCTGATGTGCATACATCACGCCAGGCATTGGGCCACTACTCTGGCCGACCGGTGACCCAATCGAATGGGGTTGCCCCAACGGCGGTCGAGAGGCCATGTCCGGATTGCGCCAACTGCGGTCATTGGTATTTGCGGTCGCATAGTACCCGAGCATGCAGAGCTTCAGCCGAGGAGCTTTGAGTACCTACTGCGCGACCGAAACCGTCTCACGAACCTGCCTGACAGCATTGAAGACCTCTCCAGGCATGCCGAACCCTGGCGCGCCATAGAGCAAATGAAGCTCTTCCCTATGACGGTCGGGGTCGAGCAGGA
>NZ_AHZC01000431.1 GCF_000247475.1 Rhizobium sp. PDO1-076
AGGCGCGAATATAGGCGCGGGTAAAGCTGCCTGTCGGTTGCGGGTCGGCATCGATCGCGATGTCTATCTGCCGATCGAGCTTTTCCAGCAGATCGGCAAACACCGCTTCGATCAGCGCCTGCTTGCTGTCGAAATGATGCAGCAGCCCGCCTTTCGTCACGCCGGCACGGTCCGCAACCGCCTGGATGGTCAGTGCGCCAAGCCCCTGTTCCGTAGCAATGGCCGCAACGCAATCGAGCAGGGCGCGCCGCACCTGTTCCGGCTGCTTCTTGCGATGGTGGGCCTCTGCCATCCTAGTGCGAGACCGAGTTGGAAAACAGGTTCATCACCACTACGCCGGCAATGATCAGCCCCATTCCCACCAGTGCCGGCATGTCCAGCGACTGCTTGAAAACCAGCAGGCCGACGGCCGCCGTCAGCACGATGCCGAGCCCGCTCCACATGGCATAGGCGATGCCGAGCGGCAGTCCCTTCAAGGCCTGCGACAGGAGATAGAAGGAGGCGACGTAGAACAGCACCATGGCCGCGGTCGGCACCAGTTTGCTGAACTGCTCCGATTTCTGCAGGAAGGTCGTGCCGATCACTTCCAGGACGATGGCGGCGGCAAGGGAGCCGTAGACGAGCAGGGACGGGTTCATGGCGGATCTCTCAGAGAAGCGGTACTTGCCTTAAAGATACCGGATGGACGGTTTCTTTGCAAGAGGGCGATCGATACGGTTCCGTCTAGGACGGTGTCGCTGTCGCGCAAAGGGGCATGGAGCCCGTTGCGTTGGCCGTATCGCCTCGTTTGGTTCAATCCACGATGGGAAACATTTGCTGGAACCGCCGGTCGCCTTCCGGCGAAAACTGGATGATCCGGCTGCCCTCGATCCTGCGGGCATGGCCCGGATCGACGAAATGCGAAAGCAGCGCCTTGCCAAGGCTGCCGGCCATGTGCGCGCGTCGCTCGCTCCAGTCGAGACAGGAACGGCACAGCGGCCGGCGCAGCGCCCGCATCGGCGCAAGTTCGATGCCGTACTGCCCAAGCAGGTGTTCGCCGGACGCAGTGACCCGCAGCGCGTCGCCTTCGACCTCGATTGCGCCCTGGGCCACGAGACTGTCGAGCATGCGCACGCCATAGTCGCCGGCCAGGTGGTCGTAGCAGATCCGCGCCTTGCGCAGCGCCGGCTCCTTCGGCCCGATCCGGTGGCGCAGATGGCCCCGGCTCGCGGCAAAGCCCATCAGGTTTTCGATCATCGTGCCGACGGTGGCATCGGCCAGTGCGAAATATCGATGGCGCCCCTGCTTGCGCAACGTGAGCAGGCCGCCGTCTTCAAGCTTGGAGAGATGTGAACTGGCCGTCTGCAGCGTGACGCCGGCGGCACCCGCCAGTTCGGTTGCCGTCAGCGCCTGGCCGCCCAGAAGGGCGAGCAGCATGTTGGCACGGGCGGGGTCGCCGATCAGCGATCCGATGCGGGCAATGTCTGGACCTTCAGCCATGATCTTGATCTCTGTTTCAGGGTCTCTGTCCGGCGCCGTGCCAACGGCGTCCGCCATGGTTTTCTAGCTTGCCGCTGTAGCAGATGCTTCGATCCAGGTCGAACTGTGGTGTCGGATGTTTCAGGGTTGATACTTCGATCCCGAACGAAGCAAGCAGCCATCGCGCCGTGTCACACCGGGCCTCCCGAAACAAGAGGACTGCCCATGATCACCTGCATCATCCGCTACCAGATCGATCCGTTTGCCCGCGATGCCTTTGCCACTTACGCCCGCAATTGGGGCGAGGCGATCCCGCGCTGCGGCGCCGATCTTGTCGGCTATTACGGCCCGCATGAAGGCTCGGCCACCACCGCCTACGGCATCTACAATGTCAACGATCTGGCAGCCTACGAGGCCTATCGCAAGAAGCTTGCCGCTGACCCGCTCGGCAGGGCCAATTATGATTTTGCAGCAAGGGAGCGTTTCATCCTCATGGAGGACCGCCTCTTCTTGAAAAATGTCTCCGACCTGCCGTCCGATCGGGTGCAGCCATGATCGCCGTGATTTTCGAGGTGACGCCGTTTCTCGGCGAGCGCCACCGCTATCTCGATCTCGCCGGCGACCTGCGCTGCAAGCTCGAAAAGATCGACGGCTTCATTTCCGTCGAGCGTTTCGAGAGCCTGACCCTGCGCGGCAAGCTTCTGTCTTTGTCCTTCTGGCGCGATGAGGAGGCGGTCCGCCGCTGGCGCAAGACGGACGCGCATCGCGCGGCGCAATCGGCGGGCAGGGGCGGTGTCTTTGCCGACTACCGCCTGCGCGTCGCCCATGTGCTGCGCGACTACGGTCTGGAGGCGCGCGACGAGGCGCCGGCCGACAGTCGAGCGCTGCATGGCTGATACCATGGGTGCCTGACGTGTGAGGTTGATGGGCGCTGTTAACGGCTTAGGCCGCAGACTTGCAGCGTCGGCGCTGTGTGGACGCGCGGCCGGCCTTTCCCATGCTCGACAAGTGCTAAGCGGCTGACTATGCAGGAGACATGGAAAAGGATCGGGACGATACTCTTGCAAGCCGCATCAGCCGCGCCCTGGCGGAGCGCATCATCCATGGCGAACTGATCCCCGGCTCGCGTCTCGGCCAGGATCATATCGCCGAGGAATTCGGCGCCAGCCACGTGCCCGTGCGCGAAGCCTTTCGACGGCTGGAGGCACAAGGGCTCGTGGTCTCCATTCCGCGCCGCGGCGTGCGCGTCGCGTCGTTCGACCTGAAGCAGGTCCGCGAAGTGGCAGAAATGCGTGCGGCGCTGGAGGTTCTGGCGCTGCGCCATGCCGCGCCCAACCTGACGACGGACGTGCTCGATGCCGCCGAGCAGGCCGCAAGTGACGCCGACAATGCCAAGGATGTGCGCAGTTGGGAGGAGGCCAATCGCCGCTTCCACCGGCTGATCGTCTCTACCTGCGACATGCCGCGCTTGCTGACCGTCATCGACGACCTGCACGCCGTCAGCGCCCGTTTTCTGTTCATTGCCTGGCGCGCCGCCTGGGAGGCGCGCACCGACCACGACCACCGCGCCATTCTGGGTGCCCTGCGTGACGGTGATGCCAGCGAGGCATGCCGTATCCTGGAGCGCCACGTGCAATGGATTGGCCGTGCGCCGATGCCGCAGTCAGGCGCCCGCGACGACGAAGGTTTCGCCATCGTCGGCTGAGTTTCAAAATTATAGATAAAAAATCACCATCTGTGGACGGTTTTGGCGCGACGGTTCCGTTCGCTCTGATTCTGCACGGCAATTTGGCAAGCGTTTCCAGTCGTCACGGTGGCATCCGCTGCGGTTTTCATCGCTGCGGTGCCGGGATCTGCGCTCGCGCTCTTGTTGAATCTCAGAATTATAGATAAAAGATTCTTTGTGGAGAAAATTATCTATAAAATGGAGATGTTGATGACCTACATGCCTTCGGCGCCTGCCCATCGCTTCGATCCGCTCGGTATCGGGCACCGCTCTCTCGCCATCCAGGCCGTGCTTCTGCTGATCGGCACCGGCGTTCTCGCGCTCGCCTCGCAAATCAGCGTACCCATGGTCCCGGTTCCGATCACTATGCAGACCTTCGCCATCACCATGATCGGCGTGCTTTACGGCTGGCGGCTCGGCGCCCTGACGGTGCTCGCCTGGCTGGGCGAAGCGATGATCGGTCTGCCGGTTCTTGCCAATGGCGGCGCGGGCCTCGCCCCGTTTGTCGGCCCGACGGCGGGTTACCTCGTTTCTTTTCCGCTGATCGCCGCCCTTGCCGGCATTCTGGCTGAAAAAGGCTGGACCGGCGAGTGCGTGGTCTTGAGCTTTTCGGCCCATCTCATCGCCAACATCCTGTGCCTTGCCATCGGCGGCGCCTGGCTCTCCTGGCTGATCGGGCTGGAAAAGGGCCTCGCGCTCGGCGTGACCCCCTTCATCCTCGGCGCCGTGCTGAAATCCGCGCTCGCAGCCGCCGTCCTTATGGCGCTCGGCCGCCGCGCGTCGCGTAGCATCGATATCTGAACGGGTCATGACGGTCAGGCTTCGCGCCCATCATCTGCTCTGCATGCTGACCTATGTCGGCAAGGGTTACTCGCCAGCGTTCGTTGACAATTACGAGGCGATCGCCGCCCGTTTGTCGGCGGGTGAGGAGATCGAAATCGTCGATGGGCCTGACGACATCTGCGCGCCGCTTCTCTGCGGCGCGCAACCCCATTGCCTTGGCGACGGCGTGATCGAGCGCGACCGGAGGGCGGCCGAGGCTGTGGGCGCGCTTCTGGCCATGCCGGTGACGGGCGGTACCCGGCTCAGGCCAAGCGCCTCGCTGCTTCTGCATCTGCGCCGGACGTTCGCCGAAGGCGATATTCGCGCCGCCTGCTCGGGCTGCGAATGGTCCGGCCTGTGCGACACGGTTGCCGCCGACGGTTATGTCAATGCCCGCATCGCGATGGCCGCAACCGATGAGCCCACGCGCCTGCATGGTCGCTGCCAGACGTGACGAAGGCACGCGCCTCTGGCAGACTGCCGGCGGGAGGAACGCAACATGCTGACAATTGACGATCTGCGCAGGATCATCCTGGCCTTTCCCGAAACCGAGGAGACCCGCTCCTGGGGCGCGGTATCCTTCAAGGTCAACAACAAGGCAATTCTGTTCTGGAACCCGACCCATGACTGCCCGGTCTTCAAGGTCCCCTTCGAGGAACGCGACCACCTGATAGAGATGGAGCCCGAAACCTTCTTCACCACCGACCATCACCGCCCCCATGCCCTGGTGCTCGCGCGTCCCGACAGCGTTGATCTTGAATGGGTCCGCGCCAATATCGCCCGCACCTGGCGAGCGCAGGCAAAGAAGGCGGCGGTCAAGGCGTTTGACGCGGAGCGGGACTGAGGAGGATCGATAACATTCGCACGTTTTTCGTTTTGGCGAGTGCGAGCGGCACTCTGGCTTGTCAATCCAGCCAGTTGTCCATGTCGCGCTGTCCGTAGACGATAGCGACGACAAATATGCCGTAGGGCATAGGCTCGTAAATCGCGATGTAGCGTCCTTCGATAAGTAGTCGCGCCGTTGGGCTCAGTTCGGGGCGCCGCGCGCCGATATGGGGGTGCTCAGCCGCAAGTTCCGCTTTGCTCAGGATGCGCCGTAGGAGGCCATCGGCAGCTATCTCGTTGTCCTGTGCTATCGTTGCGCCAAATGGCACGCAGATCGTCCTCGGCGCGCGGGCTGAGGATATACTTAGCCATTGGAGCTTGCGTCTGCTTTCAACTCCGCCAAAAGCGCGTCGGCAGAAACGTCTCGGCCTGCACCGCTCGCCATGCCTTCATCATAGGCTTTCTTAAGGCGGGCCAATTCCAGCTTTCGACTCTCTTCCCGCTGTTCCAGAAGTCGCAGACTGTCGCGCATAACTTCGCTGGCGCTGGTGTAGCGTCCACTCTCGACGAGTTCGCGGACCAGATTTTCGTAGCGGGGGCCGATGTTGTAGCTTGATGGCATGGCAGTGCCTTTCTTGGCTCAAATGTTATCAGTTTTTGCTAACTCGGACAACAGAAAGAGACCTTGCTGCATGCGCTCAACGATGGTCAGCCGCTGTCCCGTTATGGCTCTCCGCACCGGCCCGATTCACCATATCCACCACCATCCTGCCACGCTTCCCCCTGACTCTGCACATTTTTTACCAAATCCTTCACTCTTCGGTAACCAAGATCAGTAACCATAGGCCTCTATTCCCGTGCTGCGTCAGCGTAAGAGTGAGTAACCGATGGCCTCTGTATTCCCGCTTGCCGAACTCCGCCGTTCTTCGGACCCGTTGTCCTGGGTCGACAGCATCATCAAGGGCGATTGCGTTTCCGCCCTCGAAGCCCTTCCCGACAAATCCGTCGATGTGATCTTCGCTGACCCACCCTACAACCTGCAGCTTGGTGGTGCTCTGCACCGGCCCGACCAGAGTGTCGTCGATGCCTGCGACGACGAATGGGACCAGTTCGCCTCCTTCGCCGCTTATGACGCCTTCACCCGCGCCTGGCTGCTGGCCTGCCGCCGCGTGCTGAAGCCCACCGGAACCCTCTGGGTCATCGGCTCCTACCACAACATCTTCCGCGTCGGCGCGACCTTGCAGGACCTGAATTTCTGGATCCTCAACGACATCGTCTGGCGCAAGACCAATCCGATGCCCAACTTCAAGGGCCGCCGGTTCCAGAACGCCCATGAAACGATGATCTGGGCCTCGCCCGATCCAAAGGCCAAGGGCTATACGTTCAATTACGATGCGCTGAAGGCGTCGAACGACGACGTGCAGATGCGCTCGGACTGGCTGTTTCCGATCTGCTCGGGTGGCGAACGTCTGAAGGGCGATGACGGCAAGAAGGTCCATCCGACCCAGAAGCCGGAAGCTTTGCTCGCCCGCATCATCATGGCCTCGACCAAGCCCGGCGATATCGTGCTCGACCCGTTCTTCGGCTCCGGCACGACCGGTGCCGTCGCCAAGCGCCTCGGCCGTCATTTCGTCGGCATCGAGCGCGAGCAGGATTATATCGACGCGGCCTCTGCCCGCATTGCCGCCGTCGAACCGCTTGGCAAGACCGAACTGACCGTGCTGACCGGCAAGAAGGCCGAACCCCGCGTTGCGTTCAACACGCTGGTCGAGAGTGGCCTGGTCAAGCCCGGCCAGGTTCTGTTCGACATCAAGCGCCGGCATTCTGCCATCATTCGTGCCGATGGTACGCTGGTGTCAGGTGGTGAGGCCGGCTCCATCCATCGTCTCGGCGCCAAGGTTCAGAGCCTTGATGCCTGTAACGGCTGGACCTTCTGGCACTATGAAGAGGGATCGACCCTGCGCCCGATCGACGAATTGCGCACGGTCATCCGCAATGGCATGGCCAAGCTGGACTAACGATCCATCCGGCTTGGTTTTATGACGAACTTTCCCGGGTGGTTTTGTACCTCTAGTCCTGCCGGGGAGAGCCTGACGCCCGGTGTTCGCGCACCGGGCGTCTTTTGTTTTGCAGGCTCCGTGATCGCGCGGCCGCAGCCCGACCGGTCAGACCTTGTAGTCGGTCACATCGACCGAAACGATCCTGCCGTCGTCGTTGAAGGTGATCGTCTCTTCGCCGAAGCGCACCAGCGGCTCGCCGGTCTCGGCATGGGTTGCCTTCAGCCGCCAGACGGCGCGCGCGGACATCGGCGACACCGCTTCCGTCAGTTCATCGACCGCCACCTGGTCCGGATAGGTATCGAAATAACGGCGAAATGCCGCCATGATCTCGGCCTTGCCGCTCAGCTGGCCGACCTTGATCGAGCCATAGACGGCATCGTCGGCAAAGAAATCGTCGATGACCGCAAAGTCGAGATCGTTGATGGCGTGATGAAAACGCTGGGCGGCAGTCACGGGGTCGAAGGTCATGCAGTCTCCGGAGTATGAACGGCAGGGCGAGGCATCGGTCTAAAACGCCGAATGTCTTCCGCACCCATCTTTGCTCGCGCGCCAGCTTCGGACAAGCCGGTCCACATATCCAAGGGATCGAAACATGGGGATGATGGCAAACATTGTCGCATCTTCAAGGATTCGACCGCTTGCGGTCGAACTGGCGCGGGTTGAGGTCCGCCAACTTCACCCGCGCCAGGATCCCTTCAACGGATCAGACCTTGATCCCGTGGGATGAAAGATCGTTTTTCAGCTGATCTGCACCGGTAAAATGCACCGCCTGCCATCCGGCCGCACGTGCGCCTTCGACATTCGCATAGCTGTCGTCGATGAAGATCGTCTGGGCGGGATCAAGCCCGAAATCGCGCGCATGCTTGTCGTAGATCGCCACATCCGGCTTGATCAGGCCGATCTCGCCGGACACAGTGACGCCGCGCGGGATGTTGAGGAACGGATACATCTTGCGCGCCTCCGTGAATGTGTCGGCGGCGAAGTTGGTCAGCATGGTGACGTCGCGGCCCGCATCGATCAGCCCAGTCATGATCGCGACGCTGTCGTCATAGGCATGCGGCACCATTTCGGCCCAATGCTGGCGAAAGGCGCGGATCTGTGCTTCCCGTTCCGGATACTGCGTGATCAGCAGTGCTTCGGCCTCGTTCCAGTCGCGGCCGCGATCCTGCTCGAGGTTCCAGTCATGGGTGCAGACATTGGCGAAAAACCACTGGCGTTCGTCGGCATCCGGGATGATGCGCGAATAGGGCAGGTTCGGATCGTAATGGATCAGCACCTTGCCGATGTCGAACACGATATGGCGGATTTCAGCAGGCATGTTTTATTCCTTGGTGTTGGCAAAGGCGGTCGGAATAGCGGCGGCAATTGCTTTTTTCATGACAGTTGGCAGCGCTTGTCCATCAAGTTCGGTGACGGGCACCCAGAAACCGTGATCGCCCGGCGGTACTTCGATCGGCCCGACCCGGAAGATCGAAAGGCGGAGTTCGAAATGGGTGAAGACATGGGCGATGCTGCCCGCTGCCTGCCAGTCGGCGGGGAAGGGGGCGGCGTCGATTCCGGTCTCGCCGTCGATGCGCGACGTCCATGCGGTGGTAGGGACCTCCGTCATGCCGCCGAGCAGGCCGCTGTCGATACGCTTGCGCAGCAGCAGCCGGCCATCGCGATCGACCGCGATGAAAGCAGCCCCCAGCCGCACCGGTTTTTCCTTCTTCGCCGCCTTGACCGGAAACCGTTCCGGCTCGTCGGTGGCGAGCGCCAGACAGGCGGTGTTGAACGGACAGAGCGCACAGGTCGGCCGTTTCGGCGTGCAGATCGTCGCGCCAAGATCCATCATCGCCTGGGCAAAATCGCCGGGCCTGTCGGCTGGCGTCATCTCGGCGACGCGCGCTTTCATCTGCGGCTTGGAGCCGGGCAGGGGTGCGTCGATGGCAAACAGCCGCGAGATGACCCGCTCGACATTGCCGTCCATCACCGCCGCCTGGCGGTTGAACGCGATCGCCGCGACCGCAGCCGACGTGTAGTCGCCGATGCCGGGCAGGGCGCGCAGGCCTTCTTCGGTGCCGGGAAACACGCCGCCATGTTCGAAGGCGACGGCTTCGGCGCATTTCTTCAGGTTGCGCGCCCGGGCATAATAGCCGAGCCCCGCCCAGGCGGCCATCACATCCTCCGTCGGCGCATGGGCAAGGTCCTCGACCTTCGGCCAGCGGTCGACGAACTTGGCGAAATAGGCCTTCACCGCAGCGACCGTCGTCTGCTGCAGCATCACCTCCGACATCCATATATGGTAGGGATTGGGCAAAACGCCGCGCTTGGCCATCGCTGGCGAAATGCGCCACGGCAATTCGCGGTGATGGCGATCATACCAGCCGAGCAAGGTCTCGGCGGTTGCTTGTATCTTTGGAAGTTTGGGCAGTGTCACGCGCTTCATTTGCCGGAATGGGGGTCTATGGCGTATATCTGTTCAAATCGCCTCCGTGTTCAAGTCTGTTCACGGGTGTAAAGCGAAGGGATCCCCATTCTCCATGGCACCACGCAAGGGTGTTACCCAGATCGCTGAGATCGCCAATGGCATTATCGACCCGGTGCTCGCCCGCCGCGCCGGCATCAATACGGCTTTGCTCGGTTCCTGGGATGAAATCGCCGGCGACAGTTTTGCCGATTGCACCCGGCCGGAAAAGATCACCTGGCCGCGTCGGGGCGATCTGCCGGAAGAGGGTGGCCACCGCCCGGGCGTGCTGACCATTGCCTGCGAAGGCGCCCGCGCGCTGTTTCTCTCTCATGCCCAGGGCGAACTGATCGCCCGCATCAACGGCTTCTTCGGCTATCCGGCGATTGGCCAGATCCGCATCGTCCAGAAACCGGTTTCCAATGCCGGCCGCCATCCGCGCCGGCTGCGCAAGCTGGAAGGCGAAAAGGCCCGCCGTCTGGAGGGCATGATGGAGGGCATAGAGAACGAAAACCTGCGCCGCGCCATCGAGCGGCTCGGCACCGGCGTGTTTTCCGCCAAACGCAAATGAACGCCGCAACTGAGCGCGCGCCTCGAACGAACATGGACAAAGTTTAATCGTGGCCGCGCCTAAATGTCACGGAACTTTGATATTTCGGTTCCCGCAGCGCCTTGTTTGCCACCCTTTCGCGTTATATCGGTTGGCCACGTTCAATTCATTCCTAACGGGTAAGAGACATGTCGATTTCTGAACTTTCGATCACCAAGCGTCGTCTTCTGGGCGGTATTGCCGTGGCTGCTGCGGGCATGACTTTCGGCGCCGCGACGGCGTCGGCGGTCGACATGCCGACGGCTGACCGTGACATCGACATGGAAGCCGCATTGAAGCCGGGTGCACTGAAGGAAATGGCGCTCGGCGATCCGAATGCTCCGGTCAAGATCATCGAATACATGTCGATGACCTGTCCGCACTGCGCCCATTTCCATGAGACAACCTTCGAGCCGATCAAGACCAAGTATGTCGACACCGGCAAGGTCTATTTCGTGCTGCGCGAATTCCCCTTCCCGCAGGACACCGCATCGCTCGCCGCCTTCATGCTGGCGCGCTGCACGACGGAAGACAAGTTCTTCCCTTTCGTCTCGATGTTCCTGAAGCAGCAGCGCACCTGGGCGGCCCCGGCAGACAACGATGTGCGCTCGGCCATGCTGCAATTGTCGAAACTCGGCGGTTTTACACAGGAGACCTTCGATGCCTGCTTGACGAACGCGAAGCTTGCCGGTGATGTGTCGGCAGTCCGCGACCGCGGCGCTGAGGAATTCGGGGTCCAGTCCACTCCGACCTTCCTGATCAATGGCAAGGCCTATTCGGGGGACATGTCGGTTGACTCCATGTCGGCCCTCATCGACAGCCTGCTCTGACCCGCGTTTCGTCGCCATGACGGGCAGCGGCCGTAGCTGCGCGCCCGTCGTTCAGCGTTCGAATTTGCCCCTCACCCTCGACCCTCTCCCTGCAAGCGGGGCGAGGGAACGGTAGCCTTAGAGTTAATCGTCCTTCTCCCCGTCTACGGGGAGAAGGTGCCGACAGGCGGATGAGGGGCGTTGGGCACTGTGGGGCACCCCCCTCTGTCCTGGCGGACATCTCCCCCACACGGGGGGAGATCGGCAGAACGCCAACCTCCGCTTTTTCGGCCAGTGTTTCTGAATTTGCATCTTCTCGACATCTGCTGATGTCCGGCGCGCTATCCTCCTTCCGATCTCCCCCCTTGAGGGGGAGATGCCCGGCAGGGCAGAGGGGGGCGAGCTTGCGCGATGCCAAAGCCTTCAACTCCCTCCCGAGGCCCATGCGATGAAATTCAATCGCCTGCGCCTGCTTGGCTTCAAGTCCTTTGTCGAACCTTCCGAATTTGTCATCGAACGCGGCCTGACCGGTGTCGTCGGCCCCAACGGCTGTGGCAAATCGAACCTCGTCGAGGCTCTGCGCTGGGTCATGGGCGAGAACTCCTACAAGAACATGCGCGCGTCCGGCATGGACGATGTCATCTTCTCGGGCTCCGGCAATCGCCCGGCCCGAAACACCGCCGAAGTCGGCCTCTATCTCGACAATTCCGACCGCACAGCACCGGCCGCTTTCAACGATGCCGACGAGATCCAGATCAGCCGCCGCATCGAGCGCGGCCAAGGCTCGGTCTACCGCATCAACGGCAAGGAAGCCCGCGCCAAGGATGTGCAGCTTCTCTTTGCCGACGCCTCGACCGGCGCCCGCTCGCCCTCCATGGTTGGACAGGGCCGCATCGGCGAACTGATCTCGGCCAAGCCTCAGGCCCGCCGCCAGCTGCTGGAAGAAGCCGCCGGCATTTCCGGCCTGCATTCGCGCCGCCATGAGGCCGAGCTTCGCCTGCGCGCCGCCGAGACCAATCTCGAGCGCCTGGAGGACATCACCGCCCAGCTCGAGACCCAGATCGAAAGCCTGAAGCGTCAGGCCCGCCAGGCCAACCGCTTCAAGATGCTCTCGGCCGAAATCCGCAGCCATGAAGCCATGCTGCTGCATATCCGCTGGGCCCAGGCCAAGCAGGCTGAAGGCGAGGCGGAAAGCGCGCTCAATCAGGCGATGTCGATTGTCGCCGAAAAGGCCAATGCCCAGATGGAGGCGGCCAAGACCCAGGCGATCGCCAGCCTGAAGCTGCCGGAACTGCGCGAGGAAGAGGCCAGGTGTGCGGCCGCCCTACAGCGTCTGCAGATCGCCCGTTCGCAACTCGACGAGGAGGCTTCCCGCCTTCTGCGCCGCCGCGACGAACTCACCCGCCGTCTGGCCCAGCTCGATGAAGACATCCGCCGCGAGGAGCGTCTGGTCTCCGAAAACGCCGAGGTCATCGAGCGCCTGACGAGCGAAGAAGCCGAACTCGAAGACATGCTCGCCGATTCCGGCCGTTTTGGCGAAGAGGCGAAGGAAGCCTTCGATACGGCCGCGGACGCCCTTGCCGACAGCGAACGTGCCTTTACAGCACTCACCGCCGAGCGCGCCGCTGCCGCTGCCGGTCGCAACCAGTTCGAACGTCTGATCCGCGATCTCGCCGATCGCCGCGGCCGCCTCGAGCGCCAGATCGGCGACGCGTCGCGCGAACTCGACGATGTCGCCGCAAAGATTGCCGTGCTGCCCGATCCGGACGAAAAGCGCGAAATGGTCGAGATGGCCGAGCAGGCGCTATCCGATGCGGAATCAGCCGCCATGGAAGCGGAAGCGGCCCTGAACGAGGCGCGCCGCACCGAAGCCATGCTGCGCGGCCCGCTCGAGGCCGCCCGCGCCAAGGTCAACGGTCTTGAAACCGAAGCCCGCACCATCACCCGCATGCTGGCCTCGGCGACCACCGGCGATTTCTCGCCCGTTGCCGATGAACTCTCCGTCGATCGCGGCTTCGAGACCGCATTGGGGGCAGCCCTCGGCGACGATCTCGAAAGCGCGCTCGATCCGGCAGCCCCCGCCCATTGGCATGGCAATGGCGACGGAGCATCTGATCCCGCTTTGCCGTCCGGCTGCGATCCTTTGCTTGCCCATGTGCGCGCACCCGCGTCGCTCACCCGCGCATTGCGCCAGATCGGCATCGTCGATGATGTCGACGTCCTTGCCCTGATGGCGAAGCTTCAGCCCGGCCAGCGGCTCGTTACCCGCGAGGGCGCCGTCTATCGCTGGGATGGCCATGTCACCGGCTCGGAAGCGCCGAGTGCCGCCGCCCTCAGGCTTGCCCAGCGTAACCGCCTGGCCGAGATCGAGCGCGAGACCGATGAAGCCCGCGACGCGATGGTCGAGGCCGAGGACCGGCTGGCAGAAGCAGCCGACACCATCCGCGCCGAGGAAAGCCGGCTGGCCGATGCCCGCGACCGCCAGCGCCTGACGGTGCGCCAGTTGGCCGAATCCCGCGATGCGCTGGCTCAGGCCGAGCGCGCCTCCGGCGATCTCATCCGCCGCCGGGAAGTGGTCGCGGAAGCGGTCAACGGCCTGAAGGCGCAGATCGAGGAAGCACTTGAGCAGGAAGAAAATGCCCGCATCGAGATGGAGGAGACGCCTGACCTCTCCGAACTCGATGCCCGCCTCGGCGATGCCGAAACCACAGTGGCCCGCGACCGTGGTCTGGCGGCCGAAACCCGCGCCCGCTTCGAAGGGCTTGCCCGCGAAGACGACATGCGCCGCCGCCGGGTCCTGGCCATCCAGCAGGAGCGCGCCAGCTGGCAGACCCGCGCCAGAAGCGCCGAGGATCATATCGCCACGCTGCGCGACCGCGAGGCGGAAGCCCGCGACGAGATCATGTCGCTGGAAATGGCGCCCGACGAATTCGAGGACAAGCGCCGCCAGTTGATGTCGGCGCTGGAAAAGGCTGAAAAGGAACGCCGCGACGCTGCCGACCGCCTGGTCGAGGCGGAGACCCGCCAGCGCGAGGCCGACCAGAAGGCGGCATCCGCCTTGGCGGAGCTGGCCGAAACCCGCGAAAAGCGCGGCCGCGCCGAAGAACGCCTCGTCTCCGCCAAGGAATGGCGCAAGGATGCCGAGGCCCGCATTGCCGAGGCGCTGAACGTCGCCCCGCACGAGGCCTTCCGCCTGACCGGCCTGAAGGACGCTTCCGAGATCGGCGACCTGCGCGAGGTCGAGCGCAATCTCGACCGGCTGAAGATGGAGCGCGAGCGGCTTGGCGCCGTCAACCTGCGGGCCGAGGAAGAGCAGAAGGAGCTGTCGGAAAAGCTTGCCGCCCTGATCAAGGAGCGCGACGATATCATCGACGCCATCCGCAAGCTGCGCGGCGCGATCCAGAGCCTCAACCGCGAAGGCCGCGAACGCCTGATCGCCGCCTTTGACGTCGTCAACGCCCAGTTCCAGCGGCTGTTCACCCATTTGTTCAATGGCGGCACGGCCGAACTGCAGCTGATCGAGAGCGATGACCCGCTCGAAGCCGGCCTCGAAATCCTCGCCCGCCCGCCGGGCAAGAAGCCGCAGACCATGACACTTCTGTCGGGTGGCGAGCAGGCGCTAACCGCGATGGCGCTGATCTTTGCCGTCTTCCTCACCAATCCGGCGCCGATCTGCGTGCTCGACGAAGTCGACGCCCCGCTCGACGACCACAATGTCGAGCGCTACTGCAACCTGATGGACGAGATGGCCGCCTCCACCGAGACCCGCTTCGTCATCATCACCCACAATCCGATCACCATGGCCCGCATGAACCGCCTCTTCGGCGTCACCATGGCCGAACAGGGTGTATCTCAGTTGGTGTCGGTCGATCTGCAGACGGCGGAACAATTGCGCGAGCGGGATCTGGCTTAGCGCCGGGCTTGTGCTGGCCGCTATTCCGAGGGAAAGATTGTTGCTTTCTTTTTGCAACGCGGAGCGTGGAGTTGAGTGCGATTGAGATCTTGAAAGATGAGGGCGACTATCACGCGGCCCTGCAGAAGGTACGCCGATTTTTCGAGCAGGAGCCTGCTGCAGGCACGTCCGATGCCGATGAATTCGACGCGCTTGTGCAGCTCATCGAAGTCTATGAAACGAAGCACTATGCCATCGGAGCCGTCTCAGCGTGAGTTCTCTGCACACGCTTACCGTATTCTGCGTGATGTCAGTGGCTATGGTTGCAGTCACTTGTGCGAGCGCCCAATCACCGGATCCAGAACTCTCCGGCAATTTCTTGCCCGCCGTGCTTGCCTCGTCCGCACCGCATCGGGAGAGCCTTGTGGCACTGATCAAGGGCAAGCAGGGCCTGCCGTCCTGGGTTCGAAACATGGTCCGGCAGCCGCGCTACGTGGCGCTCGCCTCCAAGCAGGTCGAGGTGGCTGGCAAGTCGATGCAGGTGTTCGAAGCCTGCGAGGCGAAGCGATGCGAGGAAAGCCGGATCCGCGTGCTCTATTCCGCCGATGGCAAGCGCACTTTGCTGCGGGTATCCGACGTGAAGCTGGGCGAAAAGATCTTCGGTCAGCCTTCCGCTGGCGAGATGCGGGCCTTGGGCCTGTAGAACGCGTCATCGCGGTCCCAGTGTTCTTCGATCAGTTTGGTCGCCCGCTGCGCCTGACTTTCAAACGTCAGCGTCTGCGCCAGCGCTCGTCCGCGTTCGGCAATCGCCTTGGCCTCGCTGTCATGGCTGCGCACCCAGTCGATCTTTTCGGCAAAGTCCGCCATGTCGGCGCGAACCGGCACGTAGTGTTCCCAAGGCGTGAGATCGCCATAATACCATTGTGAAAAGCCGAATTGCGAGGTGACCTTCAGCACGCAGCAGCCGTAGAGCATGCGCACCAGCAGGTTCGACCAGGTGTTGGAATAGCCGTCGATATCGATGGCGAATTTGCGCCCGAGCCAGCTTGCGGAAGCCATGGGCTCGGCCATCAGCCCCTGCCGCTCGGCCTCGCGGGCGAACTCCGTCTCGCTCCAGCGGACGCCGACCAGCCGGACATCTGTTCCGGCAAGATCCTTCAGCCGCCGGACCATGCGTAACCGCTGCACCACGGCCGGATTGTCCGTGTCTTCCGGCCAGAAGCTGCCCCAGCCACAGCCATTCATGCCGCCGCGCCAGACGATGTCGCCGGATCGGTCGTCCCAGGCCGGTGCAGCGCGGCCGCGCTCGCGATCGGCTGAAAACCCGTCATTCTGGAAGAAATGCGGGTCGGGCAGGGCGATCTGCCGGGCAAAACGCACCGAGGGCGCAAAGCGGGCATTCGACACATCCTCGCCGTCGGATGCGTTCACCGTGATGTGCTTCACCTCCGGCGCTGCAAGGCTCAGCCAGTAGGCATAGCTGCAGACGTTGCGGCGCATCGATCGGGCGAACCGGCGCCGGGCTTCCCGTTCGATGACAAGGGAAATCTGCCGGCCGTGGCGTTCGATCAGCACGTCGCGTGGCGGATTGCCGTCATCGGTATAGCGCACACGCACCTGCGGCGTGGCGGCACCGACCCGGGCAAATTCGCGCCTGAAATAGGGTACAACCGGCAGCGCATAGATGAGGCGAAGAGGGTCGAGACTGAAAGTGCCGCTCATGCTGTTCCTCGATTGAAGACAGGATATCCCGCTTGCATCCGTCCGGCTACAATCAGGCCACTACTGCTTCGCGTCCGACCGTCGTCGTAGCCGACAGCGCGCGGCTGGCGAAGATCGATCCGAGGATCAGCGGCAAGCAGACGAGATAGGCATTGCGGATGCCCCATGCCTCTGCCACGAAGCCGAGCAGCGGCGGAGCGAGGAAGAACACGACAAACGCCATCTGTCCCAAGGCAGCAACATTGACCACGGCCGGTCGGTCGCTGCGTTGCGCGGCCGCCGTCACGGCCATCGGGTAGACCGCGCTGCAGCCGCCGCCCATCAGTGCAAAACCCGCCAGGGCGACAGTGGCATTGGGTGCAAGCCAGACCATGGCAATGCCCAGCGCTGCCGTCGCCAGCAAGACCAGCGCCACGCGCCTTGGCCCGTATCGATCGACAATCGGATCGACCAGCAGCCGTGCCAGGGCCATGAAGAAGGCAAACAGTGTCAGCCCGGAGCCACTGACGAGGGGTGAGACGTCAAACACATCGTCCATGTAGATCGCCGACCAGTCGATGCCAGCACCCTCGATCAGGAAGGCCGACGTGCCGATCAGGCAGAGCGGCAAAAGCCCGAGCGTCGGCAGCGCGAAATGCGGCGCTTTCTCGCCGTCCGCCATGGCTGTGACCGGCGCATTTTTCATGCCCGCGATGATGATCGCGGCGATGACGAAGACCAGCCCGAGCACCAGATGCAGATGCAACTGCATCGAGATGCCGGCCTGCCGGATGACCGATGCAGTGATGGCGGTGACGAAGAAGCCGAGGCTCCAGCAGCCATGCGCCCGGTTCATAATGCCAAAGCCGATCTGCGCCTCGATCCGGCCGATCTCGACATTCAGGGTGATTTCCAGCGCGCCGGCCAAAAGCCCGATACAGAACAGCGTGCAGAACACGGCCCGCGCATTCGGCATCAGCGGAATGAGCGACAGCAGCGCCACGATGCCGAGCAGGGAGATTGCCAGCGACACTTTCGTGCCGAGGCGGACCAGCAGCGGCGAAGATGCGGTCAGCGAGATCAGCGTGCCGATCGCCATGCCGATCAGGGTCAGCCCGAGTTCGGCCTTGTTGAGCCCGAGGCTTGCCTGCAGGTCCGGCATGCGGGCAAACAATGCCCCGGTCGACATGGCAAACAGGAAAAACGCGAAATAGACACGAAACTGCGGTGGCATCGGCATGACGGGCCTCAAGTGGTTCGAAGCGGAGGTCATGGCAGTGACATCATGCGTCTGCGGTGTCCAGCCGCGATCACGGCCAGACAGCCGGGTTCTGCGGGCAATGTGAGCCAACGCACAGCGTCAGGCCTCGCTCTCCGCTTCTCACCTGAAGGGGGCGAGGGCTCCAGCGCTACGCTTTCACCAGTCGCACACGCGTGCCCCAGGGATCCAGCGCCTCGAAACCGTCGTCAATCTCGCTGACCGCAAAACCCTTGGCGGCAAGCTCTGCCCTGCGGTCGGCAAGGATCGTATCGTCCTTCGTCTGCAGCGAAAACCAGTCGAGCCCGGTCATGCTGTCCTGGCGTTGGCCGGCGCCCCGGCTGTCCCAGATATTGGCGCCGACGTGATGGTGGTAGCGTCCGGACGAGAGGAATGTCGCGCCGCGCTCGTCGTTGCCCGCCACCACGTCTAGCCCGAGGCCGATATTGTAGAAACCGCGCGCCGCCTCCAGCGCTCCGACCTTCAGGTGGATATGGCCGATCCGCAAACCGGCTGGGACGGCGCTGTAGTCGTCGCGGTCGGTGCGTGTCTTCGTCTTGATGAAGATATCGTCGATATCGAGTTCCTTGGTACCCATCGACACCTGGTTGCCGGCCCACAGCCAGCGTTCCTCCGGCCGGTCGCTATAGACCTCGACGCCATTGCCCTCCGGGTCGGCAAGATAGACGGCCTCCGACACGCTGTGATCGGCAAAGCCGACCAGCGGGAACTGGCTGCGCGCCACATGCACCAGCCAGCGGGCGAGATCGCTGCGCGACGGCATCAGGAAGGCGGTATGGTAGAGCCCCGCCTGGCCGCTGGCCTCGGGGGCGGCATCCGGCCGGCTGAGGATATGCAGTAGCGCCACGCCACCGGCGCCGAGCGTCACCTCGTCCTTCGTCTCGGCCAGAACCTCGAGCCCCAGCATGCCGGTGTAATAGCCCTTGAGCAGGCCCATGTCGCGGGCCCGCAGGCAGACCGTGCCGACATGC